>CAMBPP010000018.1 GCA_945869715.1 Bifidobacterium breve | reverse complement strand
GGCATGGTGTTCCTCACTTTGCTCGGGCTGTTCTTCACCGATGAAGACGTGGTTCAGGGAAGCACTGTGCGCCTCATGTACATACACGTGCCCACGGCGTGGGTGGCATACCTTGCATTTATCGTTACCGCTGTTACATCGGCAATGTATATGTGGGGCAAACAACATTCCCTCACCTTCGACCGTATTGCTGGTGCATCCGCCGAAGTGGGCGTCATATTTATGGGTCTGAGTTTGGTGACCGGCAGTTTGTGGGGTCGCCTCACATGGGGAACGTATTGGCAATGGGACCCTCGGCTAACAACAACTGTGTTCCTATTTGTTACTTATGTGGGGTACCTGGCAGTGCGCGATCTTGGTGGAAGCCATCAGCAGCGCGCAAAGCGCAGTGGTGTAGTTGCACTACTTGCAGTGCTTGAAATTCCGCTTGTGCATTTCAGTGTGGTGTTGTGGCGTTCGTTGCACCAAGAGGCCTCGGTTCTGCAACCCAATGGCGATGTCACCATGGATGGCCTCATGTTGTTTTCCTTGCTATTTGGAGTGGCGGTATTTACCTTGCTGTTTGCCTGGATGGTTCTTCATCGCCAGCGTGTTCTTACACTTGCCGACGCAATAGATGACGGTGGTTTGGAAGCTGCTTTGCAAGAACGACGAAGCGAAGTGAACTAATGGACCATGTCAGTTTTATTGTTGGCGGATACGTAGTCACCTTTGTTGTCGTAGGTGTATATGTTTTGCGCATGTTTCGCCAGGCACGCAAGATCAATGGCGCAATGACCGAGAGTGACAAGCCATGGCGCTAGATGACGATTCGCTCAACCTTGCTCCGCGAGAAGCAGTGCCCACAGCACAAGCTGTACGTTCGCAAAAACGACGTTGGAAACCTGCCTTACTGCTCGTAGCTATTCTTGTATTTGGCGGAGTAGTAGTAACGAAGTTTCTTTCTTCAGCTATTGACTATTACTGCAACGTAGACGAGGTAGGAGTGCGCAGCGGATGTGAAGGAACGCGCCGCTTGCGAGTACAAGGTGCCGTAGATGAAGGCAGTTTAAAAAAAGCGGCGGGAATGACTATTTTTTCTATGTCGTTTAATAAAAAAACACTCGATGTGCGTTATGACGGTGACCCAGGTGGGGTGTTTCAAGAATGCATTCCTGTCGTTGCTCACGGCCGAATGGTGAATGGAGTTTTTCTGAGTGACCGCATTGAAGTGAAACATTCCAATGCGTACTCCACAGAAAATAAAGATCGCATAGATAAAGCCGAGGCTGCTGCGTGTTCTCTGCCGAAACTGTAGGTACAGCAGTCAACCAAGGCCTTGCAGGGCCTTTGGGTCGTGCCGCATTGCTTGTAGGCATCATTGCGTCGGCATTTGGTGCCGTTGCATCTATTTACACCGCCCGCGAGTCATTACGTGAAGAAGAGGCTCGCACGGCTCGTCTTATTCCTCGGTTTGCTGCCCTTGCTTTGTTGGCAGCTGTTGCTGCAATGACGGCAATGGAATATGCAATGATCACTCGTGATTTTTCTTTGAAGTATGTGCAAGAGCACGGCTCGCGTTCTACTCCCGCGTTGTACAACTTCACTGCAGTGTGGAGCGCGTTAGAGGGTTCCATATTGTTGTGGGTACTTGCGCTTGCACTCTCGTGTGCAGTTGTGGTGTGGCGGTATCGTAAAAAACTCAGTGATCCACTCATTGCGTGGGCCATGGCCGTGATGTTTATAGTTCTGGCATTTTTCTTCTTGCTCAGCTTTGCTCCGGCAAACCCGTTTGGAGTGGGCGCTGCTGGCGTTACAGACGGGCCGGGACCAAACCCACTTCTGCAAAATCACATTTTGGTTCTTTTTCATCCACCTATTTTGTATTTGGGTTATGTGGGCTTCACCATTCCGTTTGCCTTTGCTATTGCAGCTCTTGTTACTGGGCGCGTGGGCGAAGGATGGCTCATTGAAACGCGGCGGTGGACCTTGTGTGCTTGGGGCCTACTTACTTTCGGCATCATCTTGGGCGGCTGGTGGAGCTACGAAGTGCTTGGTTGGAGCGGTGTGTGGGCGTGGGACCCCGTAGAAAATGCAAGTTTCTTGCCGTGGCTTACAGGAACGGCATATATACATTCGGTGCTTGTGCAAGAACGCCGAGGCATGTTGCGTGTGTGGAACCTGTCGTTACTTCTTGCAACGTTTAGTCTCACCATTCTCGGAACATTCCTCACGCGTTCTGGAGTATTGAACAGCGTTCACGCATTTAGTGAAAGTGATATTGGCAAGTACCTCATTATCTTTTTTGGAGTCATAGTTGCCGTTTCGCTGTGGCTCATTGCATGGCGTGGAGATTCTTTACGCTCTCCAGGAAGTATCGATTCACCTATTTCGCGTGAAGGTGCATTTCTTGCCAACAATGTTCTGTTTGCACTGTTTGCTTTTGTGGTGTTGCTGGGAACCGTTTTCCCACTCGTCATCGAGGCACTACAGAATCGACAAATTGTTGTTGGCGAACCATTCTTCGACCAACTCTCAACGCCCATCGGTATTGCGTTGCTTGCCATGATGTCAATTGCGCCTGTTTTGCCATGGCGCAAAGCGTCTGAAGAAGTATTGCGCCAGCGACTTTTCTGGCCGGCCTGGTGTGGCATCGGCACGTTAGTGGTGTCGCTGCTTGTTGGAGCCGACGGATTAGCCGCACTTTTAACATTTACTTTGGGCGGGTTTGCGAGCGGCGCGGCGTTGCGGCAACTTGTTCTGGCAACACGGCGCCAAGGTTGGCGTGGTTTAGTTGGCCGCGCAAATGGTGGCATGGTCGTGCATATTGGCGTCATTCTCATTGCGGTAGCCCTTGCAGCATCGAATTCATATACGCGATCACAAGAGCTCTCATTGAAGTTAAATACGCCTGCAGAATTTGGTGGACACGTTTTTGAACTGAAGGGTTTTGAGAATGAGAAGACAGATCGCCTGACGGCAGTAAAAGCGATAGTTCAAGTTGATGGCGGAAAAAGTTACGCGCCAGCAATTACAAAGTTTGTGCAGATGGGTAACAACATTGGCACGCCTTCGGTGAAGTCCTCATGGCGTTACGACCTGTATCTCACACTTGAGCCACCAGTGAAAAGTGAGTCAGGTGAAGCACGAATTAAGGTGTTTATCAAGCCTTTGGTCATGTGGATGTGGATTGGCGGAGGAATGATGGCGGTAGGTACTTTGCTTGCCTTGTTCCCCGGACGCCGCCGCCGGCCCACCGATGCAGTGTCGGCTCGCGTCAATACGGGCAAGGCCGTCGATGCGTAACTCTCGCATAGCGCGCAATGTTGCTCTTGCCACTGGCGTTGTTGTTTTGGCATTTTTCATACTGCTGGTGACAGCAAAACCTCGAGGTGAGAGAGGCATTTCTACACCGTTACTAGGCAACCCTGCACCGGCAGTGTCTTCTCCATTAATTGGAGGGGGAACTTTTGATCTTGCGCGTCGTAAAGGATCTTGGGTTGTGTTGAATTTTTTCAATAGCACCTGTGTGCCATGTCGTATTGAGCACCCTCAACTTGTTACGTTTCAGAAAAATCAGAGTGGACTGGAAAATAAGGCGGAGCTCATCACCGTTGTTAATGACGACAGCGATGACGCAGTGGAAGAGTTTTTTAAAAAAAATGGGGGAGATTGGCCGAAGGTCACCGACCCTGACGGCGCCATTGCGGTTGCCTTCGGTGTGGCCAAAGTTCCAGAGACATGGGTAATTGACCCATCGGGTTTTGTGCGGTTGCGTATTGCTGGTGAAGTAACGAGTGATTTCCTGTCGGCGAAAATGGCCGAATTGCAGAGAGAATTAGTAGAACCATGAAAAAACTGAATTCATTGCCTATGTGGATTTTGATGCTGTTACTCACCGTTGGTCTATTGGCTTTTGGCACTCTGCGAGATAGAGGTCCGCTGACGCAGCAGGGGCGCATTGATGCCATTTCACAACAGTTGGCTTGCCCTACTTGCAATGGTGAAAGCATCTACGTGAGTCGAGCGCCTGCAGCAGAAGCCATTCGCAATGAAATTGCGAGAGAAGTAGCTGCTGGGCAAAATAGTGACGACCAAATTGTTGCCGTGATTGAGAGAAATTTTCCAGGGAGTGTGTTGTTGCCGCGAACCGATGGTGTGGAGTCATTGGTGTGGATCTTGCCAGTCGTGGCACTTGTAGCCGGGCTGTGTGGTTTGGGTCTCGTATTTCGCCGGTGGAAGAACGCTGCGCTCCTTAACGCATCAGATGCAGATTTCGCCATTGTTGAAGCGGCTTTGGAGCGCAAGAACGACGTCACGGACGACGAGAACGTATGAGCAGTGAAGATCGCGACTTTTTGTTTTCTTCATTAGAAGACCTCGAGCGCGAATATGCAGCGGGAGATATGGACACCGCCGATTATGAAGCATTAAAGAGCAGCTATGTAAAGCGCCTAGCCGATGTATTGCGCAGTGCAGATGTGGGCGATGAACCAGTCGAAAATGCAGATGTTGTGCCGGCTCGCAATGGGAAAAAGTTGGTTCTCACTGTTGCGGTAGTTCTATGTGTTGCAGTTGGTCTAGGAGTGCTCGTTGCGCGCCAGTCAGGTCAGCGACTACCTGGTCAGACATTGTCGGGCGGCACTCCAAACAGCACAGCGGGTCTGCTTGCCCAAGCACGTCAATTGAACTTCAGCGACCCTATTGCGGCCATCAAGATCTATAGCGAGGTGCTCAAAACCCGCCCCGATGAAGTAGAGGCACTCACTTATCGCGCGTGGCTATTGGCTCTTACCGCGCGTGAGGCATCTGAAGACATTCGTACCGCAGCAGTGCAGGCCGCCATTGTGGGGCTCAGTAGGGCCATCTTCATTGACCCCGAATACCCCGATGCTCATTGCTTTTTAGGCATTGTGAGCTACCGCTTTGTGGCCGATACTGCCACGGCAAAAACTGAACTCAAGAAGTGCCAAGAGACGAACCCGCCAGCAGAAGTACAAACATTTGTGGACTCAATAGTTGCTGAAGTGAACGCATCTAAGTGAGACTCTGTATGTGGGATTCTTTGAACGCAATCGACAAGAACTAAAGGGACTGGGTTTAGACCCTGCGCGCCTGCCGCCTGGGCAGTACCTCACGGAACGATTTCCGGTACTGCATGTTGGCGACGTTCCTTCGTATGCGCCCAACGAGTGGAGCTTGCGTGTGTTTGGTGCGGTAGACAACGAGTTCACTTTGACTTTTGATGAACTCAAAGAAATGCCGAGCATTACTTTAGAAACCGATATTCACTGCGTCACGAAGTGGTCGAAGTTTGACACTCATTGGACCGGCGTGCGCGTGAAAGATATTTTTGCTCGCGCTGGCGTGCATGCAAATGCAACACACTTCATGGGTCATGCAGAACAGGGCTACACGGCAAACCTTCCGATGGCCGATGTGATGAGAGAAGAATCACTTGTGGTCTATGCCTTTGAAGGTGAAGACATTGAGCCCATACACGGCGGCCCAGTGCGGCTACTTGTGCCGCACCTGTATTTTTGGAAATCGCCGAAATGGTTGCGCGGAATGGAAGCTTGCGTTGGAGACACGCCTGGTTTTTGGGAGCGCAATGGGTACAACATGTACGGAGACCCATTTTTAGAGCAGCGTTTTTGGGGCGACTAAAACACTTGCGTTAAATGCTTGTGGCGCAAAAGGTGTCGCCTTGTGGAATGGACTCTCGTAGCTCGGGGTTTGTTTCGCCGTAAAGCGCACCGAGCATTCCTTTCACCATTCCGCGGTCGACTGCACAAATGACTGGGTGCTCAATAGCAACGTCGCCAAATGGACAATGGTTGTTGACAATACGCAACTGATTGTTGCGGTGATCGGTATGAGCGGCAAAGCCGTGCGCAGTGAGCGCATCGGCCACAGTCTGCATTGCGCTTTTGAGTGAGCGTTGACCGTGTTCAAGATCTTCACTACTCAAACCAGTGGCCAGCACGCGTCCGTATTGTGCGCCCACTTTTTCTGCCATCATTTCGGCTTCGGCTCGCGGTAAAAGTTCAAGTGCATTGCCGAGTAAACTTAAAACAAGATCGTCACTTCGTACGATGGGTGCTTCAAGCGGTGAGGGGCCAACGCAGCGATAGTGCTTCGACGGGCGACCGGCGCCACCTCCATAAGGTTTTTCTACAGAGGCTTCTGCATAGCCACCCGCAGAAAGTTTGTCGAGATGATGGCGTGCCACGTTGGGGTGCAAGTTGAAGTGCTCTGCCACTTGTGCCGCAGTTGCTCCGTTGTCACTTTCGCGAACATAGAGATACACGGCACGTCGGGTGGGGTCGCCAAAAGCTGATGTGATAGCGCTCACGGTGGCAGTGAAAGAGCCAGGTGACATTTGTTGCTCTCGATTCATGCGCTCACTCATTACCTGATTACTCTACAGGAGGTATTGTACCTATGGCGATAGTGCTAATTACCGCGCAGATCTCTTATCCACCTTCTCGTATTGGACGTCACCCTTATGCCTATTGCAGTTGAGCAAGTCATTGAAGCCCTTCGCCCCGTACAAGACCCAGAACTTCATCGTTCCATTGTCGACCTCGGCATGGTGCGCGACGTGGAAGTGTCGGCCGCAGGCGTAGTAACTCTCACCGTTGTGCTCACCATTGTTGGGTGCCCGTTGCGCAATGAAATTACTAATCGCGTGAATGGTGCACTTCGTGCCGACCCATCAGTGAGCGATGTGAATCTCACCTTTGGAGTAATGACCGATGCAGAGCGCGAAAACGTGCGCCGCATTGTTCATGGTGACGCAGCCTCTTCTGCTGGCTCACAAACTGCTCACGGGCATGCCGAGGGCCGCAGTATTCCGTTTGCACAACCTGGTTCAAAAACGCGACCTCTTCTCATTTCGTCAGGAAAAGGTGGCGTAGGAAAAAGCAGTGTTACTACCAACTTGGCAGTTGCACTTGCGGCACGAGGTCACTCTGTAGGCATTGTCGATGCCGACATTTATGGTTTTTCTATTCCCCGCATGTTGGGTGCAGATCGCGACCCAGTTGCAATTGATCAAATGCTCCTTCCACCAGAAGCTTGGGGCGTGCGTTGTATTTCGATTGGATACTTTGTTCCCGATGGTCAAGCAGTTGTATGGCGCGGGCCAATGTTGCACAAAGCACTTGAACAATTCCTCACCGATGTGTACTGGGACGAACCAGACTTTTTGCTTGTCGACATGCCGCCAGGTACTGGCGACATTGCGCTGAGTCTCAGCCAATATTTGCCACGTGCCGAAGTGTACGTAGTAACTACTCCGCAACCGGCAGCACAAAAAGTTGCACGATTGTCGGCTGCAATGGCGGAAAAAGTGAATCTCACCGTTCGTGGAGTCATTGAGAACATGTCGTGGTTCACCGGCGATGATGGCAAGAAATATGAGATTTTTGGCTCAGGTGGTGGCCAAGAGCTTGCTGATGAGTTGAATGTGCCGCTTTTGGGGCAAATTCCCCTTCTAAATGCATTACGTGAAGGTGGCGACGACGGACACCCCATTACTGCTGTTGATCCAACAAGCGAGACCGCAATGATTTTCCACCAGATGGCCGAACGTATTGCCACCGAATTAAAACCGAAGAAGATCTTTAGCTCTGCCCTCAAGATCTCGTAAGGTTCACTTATGGACATTCGAATCGGAGTTACCCAAAGCCCTCGTGAAATTACTCTCGAGGTGGAAGACGATGCTGCGGCGCGAAAAAAAATTAAAGCCGCAGTTGATGCTGCAATTTCAGGAGCAACAGATGTTCTGTGGCTGACCGATAAAAAAGGTCGCGAAGTAGCTGTGCCTGGTGCAAAAATTGCCTACGTTGAATTTGGAAGTCCGGAGAGCGATAAGCGAATGGGTTTCGGCGGCTAAAGCCACGGTGCCATGGCAACTCTCGGTGACCTAGCACGACAAAATACGCTTCTTGAAAAAGAAGACATCGTTCATTTGCAAAACCTCATCTCTGAGTGGGGGATGCTTGCCGATTTTTGTTTTGCCGACTTGCTCTTGTACCTGCCGACAAGTGACGGCAAGTGGATTATTGGCGCACATGTGCGCGCAGCCACTGGGCAGACCTTGTACATTGCCGATCGCGTTGCAACATGGGCAGCACAAGACGAAGAGTTGCTGCTGGCACAGGCGTTCTCAACGGGCGAATGGAGCGAAGGCGAAATTCCCATTGAGGATGGTGCTCAACAAGCGCGCATGTTTGCTATTCCAGTGCGTTTCAACGGACATCCGATAGCCGTTCTCAGTCGCGAATGGTCTACTCGCAGTAGTCGTCAGCCAGGTGAACTTGAGCGCACGTATCTTGAGATATTCGACCGTTTTTCACTCATGATCAAAGAAGGTCTTTTCCCGTTTCCAGGTAAAGCAGCCGACTCAAGTGTTGCCCCTCGCGTTGGCGACGGTGTGTTGGTCATAGATGAATCGGCTCGTGTGCGTTACGCATCGCCAAACGCAGTGTCGGCGTTGCACAGGGTGGGCATTGGTGCAAACAGTGTGGGGCAAACGCTGGCAGAACTCGGTTTCACCGACAGTGCAGTACGGCAGGCATTTGAGCGCCACGAACCAGTGGTAGAAGAATTCGATCAAACCTCCGAGGTCACTTTGCTCGCGCGTTGTATGCCGCTGCTCAATGTGAGCCAAGAAGATGGGTCACGCAATGCAACCGGAGCAGTGCTCTTGTTGCGTGATGTCTCTGAATTGCGTCGTCGTGACCGTTTGATTTTGTCGAAAGATGCAACTATTCGAGAAATTCACCACCGCGTCAAAAATAACCTGCAAACCATTTCATCATTGTTGCGTTTGCAGGCTCGCAGGTTGGACGAGGGCGAAGCAAAGTCGGCAGTCAATGAATCGGTGCGTCGTATTCGTACCATTGCCCTGGTGCATGAAACCTTGTCGCGCGAGCCAGGTGAAGATGTTGCATTCATTGAAATTGTTCGGCCGTTACTGCGACTTGTGGAAGAAAGTTTGCAATCGCCCGATCGACCAATTCGATTTGTCGTACACGGTGATGGTGGGCGTTTACCCGCAACCATTGCAACGCCGCTTTCGGTGGTACTTACTGAACTTTTGCAAAATGCAGTTGACCATGGTTTTAAAGAGGGCACCTCGCATCGTGGCGGAAATGTTTCTGTGCATTTGTCGCAAGAAGTTTTAGTGTCGTCACAAGGCGAAGAAAGTACACGACTGTGTGTGCGAGTGCTCGACGACGGAGCAGGTCTTGACCCCAATTTCGATATCAGCCAGGCAACCGGTTTGGGTTTATCGATTGTTCGAACATTGGTGAGCACCGAATTAGGTGGCACTATCGACATGCGGTCGGCTGTCGCAGCAGACTACGAAGAAGCAGATGTGGAGTTGCCAACCAACTCGATGGGAACACTGATTGAACTTGTTGTTCCTATAGTGGCGACTTAGCCAGCGATGCTGGAACGGTGACGAGCTGCAATTTGTCGGCGAATGGCGCGTCGCTCATCTTCTGAAGTTCCGCCCCAAACACCGGAGTCTTGGTTGGTGTCGATGGCGAACTGTAAGCACTCAACCTTGACGGTGCACTGGTCACAGGTTTCTTTTGCCTTACTGAGTTGAAGAAGAGCTTGACCTGTAGTTCCTACAGGAAAGAATAATTCTGGGTCAGTGTCACGGCATACCGCGTTCGAACGCCACGTGTAGTCGGCACTTCCGAGCGCGAGGCTTGAAGCGAGGATGGTCACTTCATCTCCTGCAATTGTTAAGGGGCGGTGAACGCCCAGGGTGGATATTTCAATCGCCACGTGTTCTTTGTGGCTCGGGCACGTTACGTCGGGAATTCGCTAATCACAAGCAGTACTTTAAGATTTATGAATCAAATTTTTGTTCCCGTAACACTCGGCTCCCAAACCTTCGTTTTGGCCCATCGCGGAGCCTCTCGAGCCCAGCGTGAAAACACAGTGTTGGCATTTCGTGCCGCAGGCGATATGGGGGCCGACGGGGTTGAGCTCGACGTGCGGCTAACTGCAGATCAGCATTTGGTGGTACATCACGACCCGCGACTCGAAGACGGGCGAGATATTTGTGCACTGCTTCTCAGTGAGATGCCCACGCATATACCCACCTTGACTGAAGCGCTCGATGCTTGTTCGGGAATGTGGGTCAATGTAGAAATTAAAAATGATGAGAACGAACCCGACTTCGATGGCAGTGACTCAGTTGCAGAAGTAGTTGCGCATGCTCTTCTCGCTCGCAAGGAAAATTCACGATTTCTCATTTCGTCGTTTCGTCGAGAAACCATTGACAAAGTGCACGAAATTGCTCCGGAGCTACGCACCGCGTGGCTCACTGTAGCGGTGGTCCCCAATGATGCAGAAAATATTATTGATGGCCTCGTTCATGGCGGCCACAGTGCGCTTCACCCGTGGGTGGGTGTATTAACGAAGGAACTTATTGACCTGTGTCATGCACGAGGAATACAAGTGAATACATGGACCTGCGACGATGAAGTACGCATGGCCGAACTACTGGCGTGGAAAATAGATGCCATTTGCACGAATGTTCCTGATGTGGCGTTGCGCGTTCTTGGTCGTTAGGAATTATGAAAGAAGCGGCTGTACGAGCCGCACCGCATGGGGTTCATGGGTGAATTGCAATTCGGTTGTTTCACCTAGGTAGTCGCCATCGAGTTGAAACGGAAAGGGTCGGTCGTTGGTGATGCTCACTACCTTTACGTCTTCGCGAATTTTTACGTGCTTACTTTCAGGAACACCGCCGCTGCGAATGGCTTTGCCTATTGAACCAAGCAATGTGATAGCGGACAAAGAAGTGAAGGTAACTACCGACAGGCCACTGTCGAGGTTGGCATGTGGTGACAAGTTAAGAGGCTTCTTACCAAGAAATGTGTAAGGATTTGTGTTCATGACAATGGTGAAGTAACCATTGACAGGTTGTTCTTCTCCGACATGCACAGAGAAGTGAGGAACCTTGCGGCTGTAGCCAAGGGCCCAGGTATGCAGAGCAGCGCCAACAAATAGTGGGTGGCCTAGCCAGCGTTTTAAAGCCGCCTTACGTTCCACATTGCGCACCACGGCAGCGTCGTAGCCGACACCGGTATGAAAACAAAAGTACCGACCATTGACCTTGCCTAGGCCAATAGGGGCAATGCGCTCGGTATCGAGTGCTAGTGCAAGTTGCTTCACTGCCTCAGTAGGGTCATTCGACATGCCAAGCGTGCGGGCAAAGACGTTGGTAGAGCCCCCTGGAAGGACTCCTAAGGCTGTTTCGGAGCCAGCTATGCCTGTAGCGACCTCATTGAGCGTGCCGTCGCCTCCAAAGGAGACCACGCAATCGAGTCCGCGGCGCGCAGCGTCCTCTGCAAATCGTGTGGCATGCCCGCGGCGGTTCGTTTCCACCACCTGCACGGTGTGGTGGCGGGCCAGATGCTGATGGACCACAACCGTGTTACGGGCTGTGACCGATGACGCAAAGGAGTTAACTACAAGAAGAAGACGCACAACGAGGAAACGGTATCAGTTTGTGTCGCCAGTTAGGCAGAATCGGAACCGAGCGGTAACAATAGAAGTCATGAACGTGATCGTCTGTGTAAAACAGATTCCAGACCCCGCCTTGCCAGGTGCCTTAGACGGCGCAACAAACACCCTGAAGCGAGACGGCAAACTTATCCTCGATGACTCCGACGCATACGGCGTAGAAATGGCATTGCAACTTGTCGATGCTGCTGGTGGCGGAGAAGTGAGCATCATTTCCATGGCGCCAAATAGTGAAACTGCCGGTATGCGTACTGCGCTTGCTATGGGTGCTGCAAAGGGAATTTTAGTGTCCGACCCTGCATTGCAGGGAAGCGATGCACTCACCACTGCAAAAATTCTTGCAGCGGCTGTTCAGCGCTTAGGCGGAGCAGATCTCATCATTGCTGGTACAGAATCTTCCGATGGTTACACCGGAACTGTTCCCGAACAGATGGCAGAAGTACTCGGACTTCCTTCAGTGACTTTCGCAAAGAAAGTAAAAATTGATGGTGGTGTATTGAAGGCCGATCGTCAAACCGAGGAAGGTTACGACGAAGTTGAATGTGCGTTGCCCGCACTCATCAGCGTGACCGCAGGAGTAGTAGAGCCGCGTTACCCAAGCTTCAAAGGCATCATGGCTGCGAAGAGCAAGCCAGTTGAAGAATTAACTGCAAGCGACCTTGGCGTTACGCCAGCAGGTTGGGCAGGTGCTGGGCAAAAAGTCACGCTTGTTTCTCAAGCAGAAGCACGCCAAGCAGGAGAAATCATAGAAGACGACGGAGAGTCGTTTGGCAAGATCGTTGCGTTCCTAGAAAATCTGAAAGTGATCTGAGGAAAAAATCATGGCTATTAACAGTGTGTGGGTTTTTGCCCAAGTAACAAACGGTCTTGCAACAACAGGAACTCTTGAGCTCCTAACGAAAGCCCGTTCGCTTTCGTCGAATGTCACTGCAGTTCTGGGTGGCGACGCTTCTGGCGTGGCTGCACAGCTTGGTGAGTTTGGTGCAACAAAGGTGTATGCAACTGGTGACCTTGCAGGAAAACTTCCTGGCGTTGCCGTGTCTGGTGCAATGAAAGCAATCATTGACGGTGGCGATCAGCCCGACCTCATTTTGTTCCCACAAAATTACGAAGGTCGTGACGTATTGTCGCGTTTGTCAGTGAAGCTGAACAAGTCTGTGCTCACCAACTCCATCGACGTTGCTGTTGACGGCGATGCAGTGAATGCAACTACACCTATTTTCGGCGGCAATACTTTGGTGACCACAACGTTTACCGGCGAAGGCCCGTACCTCGTAGCGTTCCGTCCAAAGAGCTTTGCTGCTGAAGCATCGGGCGGCGCGCCTGCAGCTATTGCTGCAGCAAGTGTTCCCGACCTTGGTGCAACGGGCGGCGCAAAAGTGACTGCTGTTCACGTTGAAGAGACCACTGGTCCAAAGCTCGACGAAGCAAGCATCGTTGTTTCTGGTGGTCGTGGGCTCGGCGAGGCCGACAAGTACGCAATGGTGGAAGAACTTGCCAAGTTGTTGAAGGGTGCACCTGGTGCATCACGCGCCATTGTCGATGCGGGCTGGGTTCCTTACTCATACCAAGTGGGTCAAACCGGCAAAGTAGTAAAGCCAAGCGTTTACATTGCCGCCGGTATTTCTGGTGCAACTCAGCACATGGTGGGTATGAAGGGTGCAAAAAACATCATCGCCATCAACAAAGATAAAGAAGCTCCAATCTTTGGCATTGCCGACCTCGGCATCGTGGGCGACGTGCACAAAGTACTGCCGAAGCTCATTGAGGCTTTGAAGGGTCGTTAATTCATGACGATATGTCGCGGGCGGAAAATGCCCACGACATATCGTTAAATGGATCTTCCACAGCAAGTTGTAGTTGCCATCCGTGGAGCGGATCTTCTTCGCGCCAGGTAAACCATTGCAGTTCTTCCATTTCAGCAAGAAGCGTGTTTGGTCGTAGAGGCCACTCTTCAAGTGCATCGGCAAATGCAGTAGCGAGCCACCATGCACTAAAGCGACCTTGAGCCATGCCGCGCCTGCGACCGTGTGCGCCACCCGATGCTCCGGCCCACGCAACAAGAGACATGACCTGTGTTGGCTCAAGGGGGCATACATACGCTTCGCTGAGCCCTAGAGCCCCGAGTGCCGAAGAAATGCTGCCAGACACCGCAGCGAAAGTAACGCGGCCATTCGACTGAGAAGTCCATGCTTCCACTACACCACGCACTGCTTGTTCAATATCGGTGTCATCGTCATGTTGTGCCGAGGTATTGCATTTCACTTTGTTGAACGGAACAGCAGTGAGAAGTGGCGTGGGTGCTTCAACGCCGTTGTCGGAGTAAAAGGGCACTTCGTACGAAGGTTCCCAGGTGCCAAGAGCAAGTGGAATTTCTAAAATTTGTTGCAGGCTTTCATCGTTCTCAATGGTGTCACCGCGTATAGCGCGCTCGTACGCCACAAAGCCGCGCATGGGTGGGTCGGTGATGTACTTCTCAATTTCGTTCCATGAGTGGCTTTGGGCGATGACCTCGGTGAGTGGCCCAATGCTGAATGTGCTGGTGGGATGCTGCAAAGATTCGGCGGCATTTTTGGCATCAGCATGTAACGCAAGGCGGTAATTAGCAAGCGTGGCTGCTGGCCATACTTGTCGTCCGGTCTTTACTGCTGCGGCACATTTATTGCGCAATGTAGCAAGTTCATTCCACTCACGTTTCGCACAGAGTGCATCGATCTCGCGAATGATTTCGTCGAGGTCGGCGCGGTCAACAAGCGCATCGAGGTATTGGCTCATCACTGCAGATTGTCACAGAAGTGGCCACGGAACGCGTCTTCCCGATGGGTCGTAGGGTAAAACTTTGTTTTCAAGTAACCAGTCGACGCGTTCTTTGAGCGCTATCACTTCTTCCTCGCTGAGCAGAGTTGCCACCTCTAGAGGAACTTGTTGAGAAATATTTTCTAAAGCAGCAAGGTGCTCTTCAGAAAGTTTTTCGGTAGCAAAATCCCAAATGACGGTGCGTAATTTGAATTCATCTGAAAAGCACACACCGTGGTCGATGCCCCAAATGTGTCCGGCGCTATCGAGCAATACATGGCCACCTTTGCGGTCGGTGTTGTTTCCGACGATGTCAAATATTGCCATTTGTCGCAATTGGTCGTGGGTCTCTGGGTGGTCTTCGATAAAAGTGAAGTAGTGCAGTTCAGGATCGGCTTCAATGAACCATTGCACTGAACCTTCGCCAAAAGGGCCATCGCGCACCACTGTTGGAGGCACGAGGTCGAAACCCAATGCTTCAGAAAGTTCGTAGGCGGCAACTTCACGGCGAAATAAGCCTGGCCCAAAATCCCACAAGGGTCGCTCGCCTGTGAGTGGTTTGTAAATGGCTTGGCATTGCTCAACTTCGTCAACAAATATTTTCACCAGAAACGTGGCGTTGCTGCTGTAGGGCATGCGGCCAACAATTTCTATGTTTCCATTGTGAAGAACGCCGAGTGGGTCGCTGTGCGCAACGCGTGAAGTTGCTGACATAAAAGAACTAGTTCATTCGTGGGCACGGATGCCCTTCGATGTTCATTGGTAATCCGCACCAGCGGCAATTGGGTCGCCCGGCTTCCACCACGTCGTCGGCGTGATCACAAAAGGCCAGTGCTTGGGCGCGGGTGAGAAAGCCACGAATGCGACTTGCTACAACATTGTCAAGTGGCTCACCCTCTTCGTCGAGGTCGACCATTTCATCGAGGTGAATAACGATGCGGTCAAGTTCGCGGTCGTAAGCAACACCAATTGGCCCAACAATAAATGCAACGTCGGGATTCGGTGAGACGCTCAATGCTTCGGGAAGTGGTGCCTCTTTGCTGACGGGAAGGTCGGAAAGAAGTTCGCGCACGTAATGCGCGATGGCGGCAACCTGAGACTTCTCACATTTCACTGTGATGCTTTCGCCTTCACCGCGCACCTGAATGAGAAAAGTGCGTTCACCAGGACGGCCGACGGCAGTGGTGGTGAATGCATCTGGTGAATCGAAGTCGCGATAGGTGGTCATGATGGGGCCAACTCTGAAAGTGACCCGCCGGTGGAGTTCACGGTAAGAACAATGGGTGCGCCGCCCCCATAGGCGAGTGCACTGATAGAACACGTGCTCACGACAATGCGTTGAAAGAGATCGAGGTGCGTGCCCATGGCGTGAGCAAGTGCTGCCTTAATGGGGTCGGCATGAGAAAAGCACACCACGACGCCACCTGGGTGACGCAAGCGGATGTTGTCGAGTGCAGTTGAAATACGCACTTGCATTTCCGTAAAACTTTCACCGTTAGGAAAGCGAAAGGTGCTTGGAGCACTTTGCACAGTTTTCCATTCAGGAAGTTTCATGAGATCACTTAACTTTGCGCCTGTCCATTTGCCAAAGTCGCACTCAATGAGGCCCTTGTCAATAATGACTTTCTGCTTGCGTTGTTTGGCAAGTGGTGCAGCGGTTTCACGGGTGCGCTCAAGAGGAGAGGCGTAAATGGCATCAATTTTGGAAAATGAAGCAAGGCGCTCAGCAACTTCGGCAGCTTGTTTGAGGCCGGTCTCGCTGAGGTGAAGGCCTGGAGCACGACCGGGTAATGACTGTCCAGTGGTGGGAGTTTGCCCATGACGCACGAGGAGCAATGTGGTGGGTTTCTGATGGGGGGTAGCTTTTTTTGACGCCATAGCAACTGCGAACTTATCGGTTCTGCCTCTACTGTGTACATATGGGCGCCCGAAAACTCTCGCCACTCGACGCCGTGTGCCGTGATGTTGCGCTGTGTCGCGCCTGTCC
>CAMBPP010000017.1 GCA_945869715.1 Bifidobacterium breve | reverse complement strand
GGAGCAGTGCAAAGCCGTACCGAGGTGTTGGCAAAACAAGTGCTCAATATGCGTCGCAAGGTGGCAGTCAAAAAGAGCCTTGCTGAGATTCAAAAAGAACTGTCAAAAACCTGGTAGTTCAAGAACTTCTTGTCTGCTAGTGCAAACTGGCTAGTGTTTTCAGTGAAGTACTTCCTGAAAGGCCCTACCGTGAACCAGCAGCAACTTACGCAAATGCGCACCGGTAAAGGCTTTATTGCCGCTTTAGATCAAAGCGGGGGAAGTACGCCAAAAGCATTGAAGTTGTATGGTGTCGACGAAACCGCCTACAGCAATGAAGACGAAATGTTCGATGTCATTCATGCCATGCGTAGCCGAATGGTCATGAGCCCAGCTTTTACCGGTGAGCGTGTGCTGGCCGCCATTTTGTTTGAAGGCACCATGGACCGCAGCATTGAAGGTGTGAGTAGTGCTGAGTACTTGTGGAGCCGCAAGCAGGTCATCGCTATTTTAAAAGTCGATAAAGGCCTTGCCGACGAGGTAGACGGCGTGCAGTTAATGAAGTCAATGCCCGAACTCGATGCACTATTGGCGAAGGCACGATCAAATGGCATATTCGGAACCAAAATGCGTTCGGTCATCAAAATCGCAGATGCAAAAGGTGTTTCCGAAGTAGTGGCACAGCAATTTGCGGTTGGTCGTCAAATACTCGCTGCCGGTCTTGTGCCTATCATCGAGCCAGAAGTAGATATCAATAGCCCGAGCAAAAAAGAAGCTGAAGTTTTGTTGAAGGCGGCGCTACTCAAAGAACTCGATGCACAACCAGCCGATCAGCCGGTCATGCTCAAACTCACTCTTCCCGAAGAAGACAATTTTTATCGAGATCTCGTGAAGCATCCGAGCGTGTTGCGCGTTGTTGCTTTGTCTGGCGGTTACTCGCGTGACGACGCCAATATAAAACTCAGCAAGAACAGTGGTGTCATTGCCAGCTTCTCGCGTGCGCTCACCGAAGGGCTGTCGGCCCAGCAGTCAGATGCAGCATTTAATGCAGCACTTGACAACGCAATCGCCTCAATTTACGCAGCTTCAAATACGTAAAGCGTTAATCAATTTCTAAAGGGCGCATGGCTAGCCCAGTGCGCAATTTCGGCGTGAAAAATGTCGACTTCGGCGGCATCAATAATCCTTCATCGGCTGTACGGCGAATTTCTGCGAGCGATACAGGCCGTATGAGAACTGCACATTGGGCGAGTCCAGCTTGTAGTGCCTCGAGCACTTCGTGAGTTCCGTGTTGATAAGAGATGCCTGCAGCCTCTAGCGAGCCAATTGACGCCGTTACTGCGTGCTCAAGGCGGGCACTATCGAGCGCACGTACCTCAGAGAATTTTTCCACCTTTTCGGCGTACAACGTTGTTGAACCGTCAGGGCGCAGAAGACAGATTGCCTTTTCTGCATTCATTTGTGTCAATGTGAGTTCCGATAGAACGTTGTCGCTGACACGTTTATAAAAGCGTTCAAGAATTTCTTCCATTTGTGTTGTGCTGACCGAAGCAATGAGGCGATGTATGGCAGCGATGCTCAACTGCTCCTCAACGAGTTCTGCTACGTATGTCATGGTGAGGCCAGCAGCTGGTGCGAGGGGAGAATTGGAGGCACGCATTTCGTCTCGGTATGTGCGAGAAATGGCATAGCGATGATGCCCGTCGGCGATGACCACGGGTGCACTGGCAATTGCAGAACGAATGGCCTCAATGCGTTGTGTGTCTGTAACGCGTTCCACACGATGCACCACACCGTCTTCGTCGGTCATTTCACCCATGAGTTCTCCAGGAGCAAGTAGCACTTGGGTCAGACCGCTGCAGAGCGACAAACCCCAGACCGGAGACAAGTTGCATTGTGTGGCCCTTGTGAGGTCAAGCCGGTCTGTCTTGGCCTTGGGCGTTGTTTGCTCGTGAGGAAGAACGCCCCCGGCACCAACGTCGACAACTTCGAGTGCCCCAATGACCCCAACGGTATGGCGATCTTTCCCCGTTGAATCGCGAAATGACATGCGGTACAGCGTGTATGAAGGGGTGGGGTCCAAGGTGAGCACTCTGCTCGAGATCCAGTCGTGAATATCTGTCGCGGCTTTCTTGTAGCGCTCAGGGCCGCTGGCATCGAGGGGACAATCGACATGGACAATATTCCAGGGGCTCTGTGAGCCGTAATGGATGCGGTCATCGGTGCTCAAGACGTCGTATGGAGGCGAACTCAGTGCGAAGAGGTCCGTCCGGGCATCGGTGTAACGAAGCGCTGAGAATGGTTCAAAATGAGGCACACTCTAAGGGTGGCAGGTATGGGTGCAACAAGCAAAACCGAAGGCGCTGCGGGCATCATTTGGAGTGATCTTGACGGAGTCATATGGCGCGGGGGCTCGGTCATTGCAGGCGTTCCTGAGAGCATTGCAGCCGTACGTGAGGCGGGTTGGCAAGTCAATTTTGTGACAAACAATTCTTCTACACGTCTCGCCGATCAAGAACAGAAACTTTGCAGTATGGGTATTCCTGCCATCGGCAATGTGGTGACGAGCGCCCAAGCAGCTGCTTCACTTATTGAGCCAACCGAAACTGTGTTGGCATGTTCGGGTCCAGGTGTTATTGAAGCAATACAGAATCGTGGCGCACGAGTACTGGACGTGCGAGATGCTTTATTAGACAGCACATTTAACCAAGCAAATATTGATGCGGTTGTTGTTGGAATGCATCGCGACTTTTGTTTTGATTTTCTGCACATGGGTTTGTCGTGCTTATTGGCGGGAGCGCGGCTTATTGGCACAAATGATGACGCTACGTTTCCTGCCGAGACGGGAATTTTGCCAGGTGGTGGTTCTCTCGTTGCTTCGTATGCCTATGCATCGCAACTCACACCGGTGATGGCCGGAAAGCCGCACCAAGCGATGGCGCAACTCGTACAGACGCGCGCGGGGTCAACGCCCGTTGCAAGACAAATAATGGTGGGCGACCGCCCCGATACCGACGGAGTTTTTGCACAGCGCCTCGGCATTGCTTATGCCCAGGTGTGGTCGGGTGTGCAAGAAAAATGTGCTGGCCCCGTTGACGGTGTTTCGTTCAACTATACAGGTAACACTTTTTGCGATATTGCAACATTTCTTTTGAATAACACCGCTGCCACGGATGATCTCCGACTGGCACGCCAATGAAGCAACGTCGTTCACTGGTGCGCGAGGTGCTGCACCGCGGTCTGTTGTCGAACGAAGCCGACGTTGAAATTGCCCTCGCAGAGAATCGAGTGCGAGTAAATGGGGCAGTGGTGAGCAATGCTGCTTCTATGGTGGCCGCAGGAGACACTGTTCATGTTGCGCCAATAGCTAATCGGTTTGTGGGTCGGGGTGGAATCAAACTTGAAGGTGCACTTCAACACTTCGGAATTAATGTGCTGGGTGCGTATTGCCTCGATATTGGGGCTTCCACTGGTGGTTTCACCGATTGTCTGTTGCAAAACGGTGCTGCGCACGTGGTGGCTGTCGACGTGGGTCGTGGTCAGTTGCACCAGAAAATGTTGACGCACGCGGCGGTGACCTCGTTGGAGAGCCAGCACATCTCGCAATTATCTCCAGAAGATTTACGCACCCAATGGGGTGTTGGACACAGTGGTCTTGCACAAATTGTGGTGACCGATGTGAGTTTCACCTCACTTGCCCAATTGGTGCCCCACATTGTTGTGCTCTCTGGAGGCGGAGCCGAACTCGTTCTTTTGGTGAAGCCCCAGTTTGAAGCAGAACGTACTGACGTGCCGGCGGGGGGAATTGTTGTAGACCCGCAAGTGCGTCAAGACGCCGTTGATCGCGTGGCAGAGGCTCTCAATACGGCGGGTTGTCGTGTTCATGGGCAATACGAGTCGCCCATCTCTGGTGCTGGTGGCAATATTGAGTTCTTCCTATGGGCAACTGTGCACACCGATGAGTAAAGATATAGACATGGCGTCCTCGCAACCACAGTCTTTCCACTTGGGATCACTCTTGCTTGTGGTCAATCAGGAACGTGCCGATGCGTGCGAGGCCGCAATTCGCGTTCAGGCCTGGGGAGACGCAAATCAGGTTTCCGTTGTGCATGCCGAAGATCTCACGGCGGAGAATACTGCAACACCCGATCTTGTGGTGTCGCTCGGTGGCGACGGAACCGTCTTGCGTGCAGTCCAAATTTTGGGCGGCCAAAACGTTCCAGTTCTCGGAGTCAATTTTGGAACGCTTGGTTATCTCACAAGTGTTGAGCCATCACAACTGCTCGACGTTCTCGAGGCACTGCACGCAGGGGTAATGCCGAAAGATGCGCGTCTCGAAAATCGAATGATGCTCAAAATACATGTGGCACAAAAAGATGGTGGTCGGCACACACTACGTGCACTGAATGAAGTAGTCGTGGAAAAAGTAGAGTCGGGCCATACTGTGCGCTTAGAAGTAGCAATCGATAAAAGTGTTTTTGCCACGTATTCGGCCGATGGTCTTATTGTGGCAACGCCCACTGGCTCTACTGCATATTCATTATCGGCGCGTGGGCCTGTTTTATCTCCACAACATCGGGCGATGGTCTTAACGCCAGTATCTCCACACATGTTGTTCGATAGATCGTTGGTTCTCGACCCAGCCGAAGAGGTATCTATTACTGTGCGTGGGCATCGCGACGTCACCTTGTCGGTCGATGGCTTGCACTTCGTTGCGCTGGGCCCCGAAGATGAAGTTCGCGTGGTCAGCGATGCTGCCACGGCATGTTTCTTGCATGTCGGCCAGCAACGGTTCCATCACATCTTGCGACAGAAGTTTGGTCTAGGAGACGATTAATGCTGGTGGAATTGCATGTTCATCAGTTAGGCATTATCGACTCGGTCACTCTTGTTTTTAAAAATGGACTCACCGCTTTTACGGGTGAAACCGGCGCGGGTAAAACCATGATCATTGAGGCAATTCATTTGCTTGTTGGTGGCAAAAGCGACGTCTCTATGGTTCGTCATGGATGTGATGAAGCGCGCGTAGAAGGGCGTTTCGTTGTCGGTGACGAAGAAGTCATTTTGAGCCGTGTTATTCCCGTGCAAGGGCGTTCGCGGGCCTATGTCAATGGCAGTTTGGCAACCCTTGCACAACTCGCCGAAATGGGCGCTGACCTCGTCGATCTGCACGGTCAACATGCGCATCAAAGTCTTCTCCATGAAAAAGCACAGCGCGTAGCTCTCGACCAATTTGCAGATGTCGATATTTCCCCCGTCGCTCAGGCAAAAAGCGAACTTCGCCAATTGCATCAAGATCTCGAATCATTAGGCGGAGACGAACGCGCCCGTGTGCGAGAAATTGACCTTCTCCAATTCCAAATAGAAGAAATCAATGCTGCAACTATTTCCTCGGGGGCAGAAGACGAAGTACTCCGCAAAGAAGAAGAAGCTCTAGGTAATGCAGAGTCGTATCAAGCGGCTTTGAGGGGCGCCTACAGCTTTCTGTCTGATGCCGACACACAAATGACGTCGGGTACAACGAATGCCAGCGATGCGCTGCGTGCCGCTCTTGGTTTATTGCAGGGCAAAGAAGCTTTTACTGAAATAGCTCAGCGACTTTCCCTGTTGGTGGCCGAACTAGATGATGCTGCAGCAGTCGTGAGAGATCTCGCCGAAGCCAGCGAAGAAGACCCTGCACGCCTTGCCGAGGTCAGCGCCAGGCGCAAAGCCCTCAGCGACTTGTGTCGTAAATATGGGCCATTGCTCGCCGATGTGCTGGAATACGGCCGTGCTAGCTCTGAGCGCCTGAACGACCTGTTGGGCTATGAACAGCGAGCTCGTGAGCTCGAGATATCTATCGCCGCAGCAAACGTGCGCGTGCGAGAAGCAGAAGCACAGGTGCGACACAAGCGAGTTGAAGGTGCTCCACAATTTGCAAAGGCGGTGCAGAAACATCTCCGGCTGCTTGCGCTACCCGAAGCAGTATTCCAGGTGAACTTTGCTCCAGAGTCTGAAGATCCGGCGGGCGATGCCGTGAATTTCTTGCTCTCCGCTAACCCCGGTAGCCCACCATTGCCACTGTCGAAAGTTGCTTCTGGCGGAGAACTCGCGCGAGTCATGTTGGCTTTGCGGCTCGTGCTGACACAATCACCCCCAACTCTCATTTTCGACGAAGTCGATGCGGGAATAGGCGGAGCAGCGGCGGTTGCTGTTGGCAAGGCCTTGGCTGCGGTTGGCAAAGGGCACCAAGTGTTCGTGGTCACGCATCTTGCCCAAGTTGCTTCTCAAGCACATCAGCAATTGGGCGTGTCAAAAGAGGTCATCAAGAAAATTACCTATGCCCGCGTGGAAGAACTCACGGGACCAGCGCGAGAAAGTGAAATTGCTCGCATGTTGTCGGGGGGAGCGCTCACCGAGGTTGCAGTCGCTCACGCACAAGAGTTATTGATGTATACACCCTGAGAGCGGTTTTCGTGGTAAGTTGACATTCCGTCAAGGAGTTGTTGACACAAGCCGACGGGAGAAGTGAAATGCCAAAGCATATTTTCGTAACAGGTGGTGTTGCGAGTTCGCTTGGCAAAGGTCTCACTGCTTCGTCGCTCGGACGCTTACTGAAATTGCGTGGGTTGCGCGTGACCATGCAAAAGCTCGACCCGTACATCAACGTTGACCCGGGAACTATGAATCCTTTCGAACATGGTGAGGTGTTTGTTACTGATGATGGTGGCGAAACAGATCTCGATTTAGGCCATTACGAACGGTTCATCGATGAGAATTTGTCGCGTAGTTCAAATGCAACCACAGGTTCTATCTACCAAGCGGTGTTAGCAGCAGAGCGTCGCGGTGACTACCTAGGAAAAACTGTGCAGGTCATTCCGCACATCACCGACGAAATTAAGCGCCGCATTCATCGCGTATCTACCGACGATGTCGACGTGGTCATCACCGAAGTGGGCGGAACCGTTGGCGACATCGAAATTTTGCCGTTTCTCGAGGCCATTCGCCAGTTCCGCAACGAAGCCGGGCGCGACAACGTGTGCTACATCCACGTCACGCTGGTTCCTTTTATTGGCCCAAGCGGCGAACAAAAAACTAAACCCACACAACACAGTGTGACCGAGTTGCGCAGTCGCGGTATTCAGCCCGACATCATTGTTTGTCGCAGCGAAGAGCCGCTCAGCCAAAGTTTGAAGCGCAAAATTTCCAATGTATGCGACGTTCCTGAAGCAAACGTTATTAACGCTGCCGATGCGCGCAACATTTATGAGTTGCCCATCATTTTGCACGAAGAAGGCCTTGACGTTGTTGCCTGCGACACTCTGCGTTTAGATACTGAACTTGATCTTTCCTCGTGGGAGAACTTCGTTGAGCGTGTAGAAAATTCAGTACGCCCAGTGCGTATTGGGCTCATCGGAAAATATGTTGAACTGCAAGACGCATATCTTTCCGTTGTAGAGAGTTTGAAGCATGCTGGCTTTCACCACGGCGCAAAGGTTGAACTGGAATGGATTCAGGCAGAAGAAGTTGAGGGTCTTCTCACCGCAGGGCGCATGAGTAATCTCGACGGAATCGTTATTCCGGGTGGCTTTGGCGGGCGCGGCGTTGAAGGAAAAATAGCGGCCGCACAGTTCGCGCGAGAAAACAATCTGCCTTGTCTTGGCTTGTGCTTGGGAATGCAAGTGATGACCATCGAATTCGCTCGTCACGTATTGGGCTTGGCGCAGGCAAACTCGACCGAATTCGATCCGTCCACCACGGCCCCTGTTATCGATCTCATGAACGACCAGCGAGAAGTGTCAAATAAGGGCGGCACTATGCGCTTGGGCGCCTACTACGCGGTGCTCGCCCCTGGGTCTCAGGTAGCGGCAATGTACGGAGAGCCCGTTGTCAGCGAACGCCATCGCCATCGCTACGAGTTCAACGCGCAGTTCCGTACTCGTTTTGAAGAGAATGGCTTCTTGTGCAGCGGAACTTCGCCCGATAAGCGCTTGGTTGAATTCATTGAACTGACCGGTCATCCTTTCTGGGTCGGAACTCAGGCCCATCCAGAGTTCAAGAGCCGCCCAGATCGCGCGCATCCATTGTTCATTGGCCTCATCAATGCAGCTTTGAATTACCGTGAAAGCTCACTGAGCGCCTCTTCCACATCGCAGCACTGAAGCATGGGCTTCGTCTCTCGATCGAAGAAGTTGTTGTATCGGTGGGCTGTATGGACCCTGGTTGAAGACCATCTGGAAGATCCCTCCGGTACCGCGTTTGTGCGCACTTATGTTGATTCCCCGGGTGCCGTTGGGGTGGTGGTTTTGCATATCAATTCTCTAGCCGAGTTAAAAGGCGCCCAACTGTCGGACGTCAAGACCACCTTGGTGCGACAGTTTCGTGCACCTTTTGGAAAAGAGTTGTGGGAAATACCCGCCGGAATGCGCGATGTCAAAAGCGAACCCCCAGAAGTAACCGCACACCGCGAACTAGCCGAAGAAGCAGGGCTAGAAGCTTCTGTGCTCGTCAGGCTGGGGTCAATGGCTTCTGCTCCCGGAATAACAAATTCGATGGTGGAAATTTTTGCAGCATGTGACCTGCGCGATGTTCCCATCGATCGACATGGCCCAGAAGAAGAACACATGCAGTTGAGAGTCGTTTCGATCGCAGAAGCTCTTGAAGAAGTACGCCGTGGGGAACTGACCGATGCAAAGACAATTATTGGTTTGCAATGGGTGAAAGATCTGCTCTGAAAAACATTGAGATATCCGACGTCGTCTTTCCTGAAGTCGCCGAGGAGTTCTTCATTTGGCTTGTGGTCGAGCGTGGGCGGGCGGTTAATACCGTTGAGGCGTATCGTCGCGACATTGCGCAATATCTTTTGTATTTGCGTGAGAAGCGCACCACGCTCATGAAAGCACAGGTAGAAGATGTAGAAAACTTTCTCACTGTGCGACTCGAAAATGGGGCTGCGAAATCGAGCCTTGCGCGCCAGTTTTCTGCAGTGCGCATGCTGCACCGGTTTATGGTGGAAGAACACTTCCGAAAAGATGACCCTGCGGTCATGGCCGAAGGTGTTGGCAAGCCAGCGGGTATACCGAAGCCGCTCAGTGAAGAAGAAATGACACTTCTCATTGGCTCGGTTGTTGGCGATGAACCACGGCAGTTACGTGACCGCGCAGTTCTCGAATTTCTGTATGCAACGGGAGCCCGTGTTTCTGAGGTGTGTGGGCTCAATTTGTCTGATCTCGATATGGAGTCATCGCTGGTGCGACTCTTTGGGAAAGGCTCTAAAGAGCGAGTGGTTCCGTTTGGTTCAATAGCCCATGGTGCTTTGAGTCAATGGATTGCATCGGGTCGGTTTGCACTCGAACCCCTCCAAGAGCGCCGCAGAGACGATTCTCATGCCGTGTTTCTTACCAACCGTGGCGCGCGAATTAGCCGCCAGGTGATATTCAACATTGTCCGAGATGCTGGGCTCCGAGCAAAAATTGAACGCGATGTTTCGCCCCACGCGTTACGTCATTCATGTGCAACGCACCTGTTAGATCGCGGAGCAGACCTTCGCGTTGTTCAAGAAATGTTAGGGCATGCTTCCATCGCCACTACTCAGGTGTACACCCGTGTATCGCAAGAACGTCTGTGGCAGGTATACGGCGATTCGCACCCGAGGGCACGGCGCTAAATGCGTAAAAAAGTTTTGCATCTTTATAGTCGCTGGAGCGCAATGGGAGACGAATTAGGCGCAGTTGCGCCCGACGAAATTGCAATAGTGCAAGAGATATTAAGCGATGCTGAGTTTGGGCTGTGGCGCGCGATGTCTGGCGCAGACCAGGCGCACTCACTGCATGTGCTGCGCATCTTTGAGCAGTGGGAGCCACAAGCAACTCGCGAGGAAAAAAGTGCCGCATTACTACACGATGTAGCTAAGGCAATCTCTCCAATGAGTCGTATGGCGCGAAGTGTGGCAACGATCGGTAGTTTTCGTCGCGAGAGATGGCGGTGGTATCGCCAACACGAATTAATGGGAGTTGAAGCTCTCCAAAGAGTTGGCTCGTCGCAACGCACTATTGAACTTATCGCGCGAAGTGCGAAAGATGCTGTTGCGTTGAACTTGTATAGAGCCGACGACTCGGTGTAACTACTCTGGCAAGAAACCGACTGCAGTCTTAGCGCGAGCCACAGTAGCGCTTGCCACTACACGAGCCTTCTCGGCCCCAACACGCAAAAGACGTTGCAGTTCGCCGCGATCATTCATGAGCTCTAAATAGCGTTCTTGTATTGGGCCCAACATGCTGCAAACGGCCTCACCGGTGTCAACCTTGAGAGCGCCATATTGCGAATATGACTGAGCTAGGTCTTGTGGTTTTTGCCCAGTTGCAGCCGCCAAAATGTCAAGCAAGTTGGCGATGCCGGGTTTAGCGTCTCGGTCATAAGCCACTTCATTGTCGCTATCGGTGACGGCACGCTTGAACTTTTTCATTATTGAAGTAGGGTCATCGAGAAGATATATGCACCCTGATTCATTGGTTGTTGATTTAGACATTTTGTTTGTTGGCTCTTGAAGATCCATCACGCGTGCGCCAAGCGCAGGTGTCACAGCCTTTGGCAACACAAATGTTTCACCAAAGCGGTGATTAAAACGCATCGCGATGTCACGAGTAATTTCAATATGTTGCTTTTGATCATCGCCAACGGGCACCTCTTGAGCGTCGTATAACAAAATATCTGCGGCTTGTAGAGCTGGATAAGTAAAGAGGCCAGCAGAAACAAATTCGGCCTCGCGCTTTTGCGACTTATCTTTGAACTGTGTCATGCGAGATAATTCGCCAAAAGAGACAGTGCACTCCATCATCCAAGAAAGTGTGGTGTGCTCAACAATATGGCTTTGTACAAAAACCGTTGCAACATTTGGGTCGAGACCCACAGCAAATAGCATTGCGGCTAATTCCAGTGTGTTCTGCCCAAGGATCACTGGCGACTCCGTCACAGTAAAGGCGTGCAAGTCGACGATGCCGTGAAATACATCATTTTGGTGTTGTCCATTTACCCACTGTTGGAGGGCTCCTAAGTAATTACCTAGGTGAACAGCGCCGGTTGGTTGGATGCAAGATAAGACACGAGCCACGGGCGGACTGTAGTCGTCGAAAGGGGTCTCTGGCGAGTATGTTTTCATCTGTGAGTTATGACGTCTCTACGGCCGTGTTTGAGGGCCCATTCGACCTTCTTTTGCACCTCATTTTGAGGGAGCAAGTCGACATCCACGAAGTCTCTCTCAGCACCATCGTCGATGCCTACCTCACCGAAATTGAGAAAATGCAAGACCTTGATCTCGATATTGCCACCGAGTTTCTCCTCATTGCTTCAACACTTGTTGAGCTGAAATCGCGCAGATTGCTGCCAGGTAAAGAAAATATTGACCTCGACGAGGAATTTGCGCTGTGGGAAGAGCGTGACCTTTTGCTCGCCAGGCTTCTTGAGTGCAAGACGTTCAAAGATGTATCGCTGGTATTCCAACAGCTGGCAGAACTCGCAGATCGAGCTTTTCCCCGAACCACTGGACCCGATGAGAGGTTTTCAGAATTACTGCCCGACTTAATGGAGGGCGTGACTCCACTGAAGCTTCACAAGGCAATTTTGAAGGCGCTTGCTCCTAAGCCAGAACCACACGTTGACCTTTTCCATGTTGCCCCGGTTCGATTGAGTGTTTCTGAAGCAGTGAGTGAATTAATGGATTCGTTGCCAGACATGAAGGCCACCACTTTCCGCAACCTCACCCGCGGTCATGAAGCGCGATTAGAAGTTGTGGTGAGGTTTCTTGCCATTCTGGAAATCTATAAACAAGGCTTCATTGAACTCAGCCAAGAAGATCGCTTTGGCGATATTGAAATTCGCTGGATCGGCGATGAAGGCTTTGCCACCGCAAATTCATTCTCTATTGACGACTATGAAGGATAAGTAAAAGGTTTCACATGTCAGACGAGCTCCTCAATATGAATGACGATGCTTCATTCATCACTCCCGAAATCATTCGGGCGATGGAAGGCATCTTGATGGTGGCAATAGAACCAGTTCCCGGAGAATTGCTAGCACAGTTATTCGAAATGCCGGTTTCCATCGTCGAAGAAATGGCAGCTCAACTCTCTGCAGTTTATGAAGAGGCAGGGCACGGCTTTCAGCTTGTACAGGTGGCGGGTGGATATCGGTTCCAAAGTCATCCTGTTGTTTCTGCCTATGTCGAGCGTTTTGTGCTTGATGGTCAACGTGCTCGACTCTCAGCTGCAGCGCTGGAAACGCTCGCGATTGTTGCCTACAAACAACCAATTTCGCGTCTGCAAATTGCTTCGGTACGCGGTGTCGACCCCGATGCAGTGTTGCGTACACTTCACTCGCGTGGCTATGTAGAGCAAAGAGGTCATGACGATGGTCCGGGTCAAGCTGTGCTGTGGGGAACCACCCAACTTTTCCTCGAGAAATTAGGCATCAACTCTCTTGGTGAGCTGCCACCACTTGCTGAGTTTGTTCCAGATGCAAGTGTCGTGGAGGCACTAGAGAATACATTGCGTATTTCTCCGCTCGATGATGCAGGCTCTGCTCCAGATCAAAATCTGTAACGCAAATGTCAGATCATTCACAAACCGAAGATACCGAGTTGCATGAGGGCGAGCGCCTGCAAAAAATACTTGCAGCACTGGGTTGGGGTAGTAGAAGAGTGTGTGAAGAATTCATTAGCGAAGGAAGAGTGACGGTCAATGGCGAGATCGCAGTTCTTGGTCGTCGTGTAGACCCACTTGTCGATTTAATATGCGTTGACGGGTCGCCGGTTGGGGCTCGTCCAGACTTTGTTTATTATCTGCTCAATAAACCAAGAGGCGTCATCTCTACTGCAAGCGATCCGCAAGGCCGTGACACCGTCATCGATCTCGTGCCAAGTGAACCCCGAGTATTTTCTGTCGGGCGATTAGATTTCGATACAGAGGGTCTCTTGTTGCTCACCAACGATGGCGAACTGACGCAGTTTCTTACACATCCGAGTCAGGGTGTAGAGAAAGAATATTTAGTAATGCTTCATGGCTCGCCTCGACTGTCCGACAAGGCATTGCACAAACTACGTATAGGAGTTGAGCTTGAAGACGGAGTCACCTCTCCGGCAAAAGTGAGCCAGCGCAGTGATAACACGGTGACGGTTGTTATCCACGAAGGACGTAATCGCCAGGTGCGACGAATGTTTGAGGCCGTTGGCGAGGAAGTAGAGCGATTAGTGCGTGTTCGTATTGGCCCACTAGTAGATAACAAACTGAAGCCGGGAGTTTGGCGTGATCTCACTCTTGCAGAGCGAAAAGCGCTCAGTGAATTTATGTCTAAATCATCTCGGCGCTAGATAGCCCAATCGCTAGAGTAGAGACGTGTCGGTTCAGCAAAGTATCAATATTGTGGGTCTTGGGCTCATTGGCGGCTCAATTGCAGCTCGGCTAACACAAGAAGGTTTCCGTGTCCAAGGAATAGACCCATTGGCGAGTCGTCAAGATGAAGCGCTCAAGGTTGGTTATATTTCTTCAGTAGGTCTCGACGTTGATGCCCACATCACTTTTGTGTCTGTGCCTGTGTCGCAGTTGACCTCCGAGGTCGAAGCAGCACTACGGGTAACCAGCGGAATAGTGACCGACGTCGGCAGTGTGAAGGCTCCTGTTGTGGAAGCTATTTCAAACGTTCGTTTTGTGGGTGGGCACCCGATGGCTGGTTCAGAACTTGAAGGTATACAAGGAGCAGATGCCGATCTTTTTGAGGGCGCTACGTGGATCCTTACTCCTACAGACTCCACCGACGACCGAGTTTTTGCTGAAGTTGCCTCCATTGTTCAACTCATGGGCGCAAATATTCTTGCGGTCTCTGCAGAGCATCATGATCGTCTCATAGCGGTGGTGAGCCATGTTCCGCATTTGGCGGCTGCAACTCTCATGAGTGTTGCCGATGCTCGATCAGAAGAACATGCATCTGTATTGCGTATGGCCGCTGGTGGCTTTCGAGATATGACTCGTATCGCATCGAGTAAGCCCGGTATCTGGCTCGATATTTGTAAAGAGAATCGTGTGGCGATTTTAGAAACACTCGACGACTTCATAGCCGAGTTAGGCCAATTACGCGACATTATTGATGGCACAAAAACAGGCGAACTTGAAGTATTCCTTTCTAAGGCGAGAAAAGCCAGATCGCATTTGCCTGCTCGTGTTCGCTCTCTTGAAGATGTCGAAGAAGTTCGCATTCCGATTCCCGATCGCCCAGGTGCTGCCGCAGAGATATTCACACTCGCCGCCGCTCTCAATGTCAACCTCGCAAGTTTTGAAGTAGTGCATTCGGCTGAAGGGGAACGAGGAGTCGCCATCGTTCTTGTCGACAAATTGCAAGTGGAATTGCTCCGCGGCGGACTCATTGGTCGCGGATTCAAGCCAGGACGTTAGTGTGTCTCATCTTCTCTTGGAAGCAGCAAGCGGAACACTTCATTGCGTGGTGGAAGTACCAGGGTCAAAGAGTATTGCTAATAGAGCACTCATCTGCGCGGCCCTAGCAGGTGCAGGCTCACGCATTACGAATGTTCCAGATGGCGACGATACCGTTGCAATGCTTGAAGCTTTACGTATTTTGGGTGTGGCTATTTCTCAAGACGGAGGAAACGTCAGTTTTACCTCGGCGCTTGACCTTGAAAATGCTGAAGAGTTGAGTGTTCATGCTGCTTTGGCCGGAACGTCATCACGCTTTCTCACGGCTCTCGGTGCGTTACGTAAGGGCAACACCTTGATTGATGGCTTTGAAGCATTGCGTCAGCGCCCAATGCAAGATCTACATGTTGCACTGCAGCAACTAGGTGCAACCGTTGCAAGCGAACTGGGCAAGTATTCGCTTCCCGTAGTAGTGAACGGGGCAAGTGCGCATGGCGGTGAACTCACTTTGTCAAGCTCGGTCTCGAGTCAATTTTCCAGCGCTATTTTGCTTATTGCGCCATATTTAAGCAGCGGTCTCAGACTCAATATTGAAGGTGAGCGCGTTTCTGAGTCATACGTGATGATGACGATCGGAGTGATGAGGGCATTTGGGGCAGTTGTATCTATAGAGGCGCAAGAAGACACATTGCTTCGTATCAGCGTTCAGCCTGGGGAATATGGCGCAACTCAGTATTCCGTTGAACCCGATGCTTCTTCGGCTTCGTATCCTCTTGCTGCAGTCGCTATTTGCGGTGGTGAAGTTTTCATTCCAGCCATGAAGCAGCAATCTCTGCAAGGTGATACCGGTTTTGTCTCACTCATGGAGAAAATGGGTTGCATCGCGCGTTGGGTCGATAATGGCGTGTACCTAAAACGAGATCCTCATGTGATGCTGCAAGGGCTCTCGGTTGATCTGAAAGACATGTCCGATTTGGTTCCCACCGTTGCGGCGGTTGCTCTGTTTGCACAAGGGGCAAGCACAATCTCTGGAGTCGGTTTTATTCGCAATAAAGAGAGCGACAGGCTCGGCGACTTGGCCACAGAGCTACACAAATGTGGTGCCGAAGTGAAAGTTTTTGATGATGGAGTTGTCATCACCCCACACACGCTTCGTGGCGCCACACTCGCTACCCATCACGACCATCGCCTGGCGATGGCGTTCGGCTTGGTGGCTCTTCAGGTTCCCGAAGTTTTAATAGAAGACCCAGAAGTGGTGTCGAAGAGTTGGCCGATGTACTGGGAGATGAGAGAGCAAATGTTACGGTCAACTCATGAGTGATGAGCTAGCTAGTTCTTGGGTGGCACAGGCCGGGCCGAACGCATCGGTCCAAGCGGCTCACCACGTGGTGGCCTTCGACTTCGATGGCACGCTCACCGTGCGAGACACAGTGTGGCCTTTCATTTCTCTGTTGGTACCAAAACGTAAAGTGCTCAAGGTTTTCTTATCCGGTTTCACTCGCAATCTGCGTGCAGTGGTTCAGCGCGATCGTGACTTTTTGAAGCTAAATGTTCTTGCCAAATCTCTTGAGGGACTGCCGGTAGAAAAAGTGAACCTCATTGCCGAGAAATATGCGGATCATGTACTGAAATCTTGGATGCGATCCGATACTTGTGCGAGGTTGAGGTGGCACCAAAAGGCAGGCCACACGGTGGTCATCGTCTCTGCATCTTTCGAGAGTTATCTCGGCCCCATAGCGCACAAAATTGGCGTGGAGCACGTTCTTGCTTCTCGTCTGGAAGTTGTTGCCGACAGCGATGGTGGTCATTGCTTCAATGGCAAATTATTTGGTGAAAACTGTAGGGGAGTCGAGAAAATTCAACGTTTCCGAGAATGGTCGGCTGCTCAGCCTGGCTTGGTATTTAGGTACGCCTATGGAGACTCTGCTGGCGATCAAGAATTGCTGAGTGCCTCTGGAGAAGCAATTTGGGTGAAACATGAAACCCTCCATCCTGCGCCTTGATTTTTTGTTTAAGCCGATCCCTTCTCGGTTGCCGCAGGGAAACTCGGAGCACGTAGCAAATCTCCGTCGTGCCATTCTCGACGCGCATCAAAAAGCCGTTGAAAAAGGAGATCCTGTGTACATCGACCCCATCACACAACGCAGTGTAATGACGGCCGCCTTTTTGGCTTCGCGAGCAACATGCTGCACCAGTGGCTGTAGACATTGTCCATACGAGTGCTAAGCGGCTACGTTTGTGGTGTCACGCGGTGTCAGCCGCCTTATGCACCTAGGAGCAATTGTGTCGCAACAGCGAGAGATCCTCACGTGGGAAGGTTTCGGGGTCGCATCACATGACCTCGCAATAAAAATCGCTGAGAGTGGCTATGAGCCCGACATGATTTTGGCCATCGCTCGAGGAGGTCTATTCCTTGCCGGAGCTCTCGGCTATTCACTCGCTGTTAAAAATACATACACAATGAACGTCGAGTTCTACACAGGTGTTAATCAGCGTCTCGACATGCCGATGATTTTGCCACCTGTTCCTGATTTTGAAGAAGTGCGAGATGCCAAAATCTTGATTGTCGATGATGTTGCCGATACGGGCCATACTCTCAAGCTGGTCAATGAGTTTTGTAGCGGTCGTGTTGCTGAGTCACGTATCGCAGCGCTCTACGAGAAGTCTCATTCTG
>CAMBPP010000016.1 GCA_945869715.1 Bifidobacterium breve | reverse complement strand
CAATTACTACGCAGTTGCCGCTCAATTGCATTTCTTCATTTTCCTCTAGTAGAGCAACTTGACCGCACGAGAAGTTTTCGCCTGTGCCTGAAATGCATGCAACGAGTTGAGCTTTGGATGAAGCAGGAACCTTGGCAGGAGCAGCAATGCTGTGAACTTGAAACGCGCCAGTGGTGGGGTATGAACTGATGTTGGGTAGTGAGTCAGTGGCACGCCGTGCGGGGGTGGGAGAAGGTTCCCACAGCGTGATGTTTAATAGTTCCTCAGCATTGACATGTTTGTGAGTAAAACCACCCCGCACAACGTTGTCGCTGGTGTTCATTACTTCAATTGCCGAGCCACTGAGATACGCATGCAGCGTTCCGGCTTCAAGCAATAAGCATTCGCCAACAGCAAGCTCGACCCGATGCATGAGAAGTGCAATGAGAAGTGCAGGGTCATTAGGAAAGTTGACTCGTAACTCGTTGGCCCATGGAGGTAGTTGTGCAGGAATACGCAATGCATTACCCGTTAGCGCTTCGCGCGCAAAGGCATGCAGGCCATTTTCTTCAAGATAGTTAGCTAGGTCTGTCCATTGCATGGCGCGGAACCAACCAACAGAACTTGCCACATCATGGAACCCACAGAGTGCAGTAAAGGCAGTGAGCGCAATAAGAAGTTCGGGCTTATCGGAACTATCGCGGTAAATACGTTGTGGAGAAGATGCGAGAATTCCCGCACTCTCTTCACGCTCGAAACCCGCACGTGCTTGTGTCGCGGTGGGGTGTACCTGCAAAGAAAGTGGCGATGCTGCCGAGAGGAACTTCACCATGAAAGGGAGCGGGCCAGCTACATTGGCCAGTGCTTCTTGCGTAGCTGAGAGTACAGCGGGGCCATCGGGGTGAGTACCAAACCAAATTTCTGCAAGTGGTTGAGGGGTAAGGGGAGCGCCAACAAAACCGTAGAGAAATTGGTGATCTCCCCAGTCGTAATGTTTATGTACTCCACTGACTAGTTGCATGTCAGATTCCTGATTTACATATATGTGCAATGTGTTGTGCGGCATCGCCAACAGCTACGTTGCTGCGTTCACCAGTTGCGCGGTCACGTACTTCAACAACACCCTCAAGGAGCCCTTTACCTACCACCACAATGGTGGGCATTCCGAGCAGTTCTGCATCTTTAAATTTCACGCCAGGTGAAACGCCAATGCGGTCATCGAGCAATACGGTGACGCCTGCACGATGTAGTTCTTGGGCAAGCTTTTCGCCTGCTACCGAAATGTCATCGCCGGCCTTGCCGGTAATGACAACGTGCACATCGGCAGGAGCAATGGCACGTGGCCAACACAACCCAAGCTCGTCATGGCAAGTTTCTGCAACCACTGCTACAGCGCGTGACACGCCAATGCCATACGAGCCCATGGTGACCACCGATTGCTTGCCATTGTGATCGAGCACCTTCAAGTCGAGCGCCTCTGCATATTTGCGACCCAGTTGGAATACGTGGCCAATTTCAATTCCACGGTCAATGCTCATTGGTGAAGCGCAGTGTGGGCACGCATCACCGGCACGCACCTCGGCTGCTTCAATTGAGCCGTCGCATGCAAAATCGCGTCCGTAGACAAAGTTAATAATGTGCTGGTCTTTGGCATTTGCGCCGGTGACCCAAGATGATCCTTCTACAACACGAGTGTCGAGAAGGTAACGAATGCCAGAGGCACGTGTTGTGCCCAGTGCGTCGGGGCCAATGTAGCCCTTGACCAATGCAGGGAATTTGGCGAAGGCTGCATCATCAAATGGTTCTACTTCACTTGGCGACAATTGAGCCTCGAGGCGTTTCATGTCTACTTCGCGGTCTCCAGGTACACCCACTGCAAGTGGTTCACTGGTTCCGTCGGGATGCTTCACCATGACAATGACATTTTTCAATGTGTCGCCTGCCGCAAACGCTGCACCTGTAGGTGACCTATGCGAGGTGGTGTTGAGCAATGTAACAAGCGAATCGATGGTGGGTGTTTGCGGTGTGTCTACAACAAGCGCAGGCGGAACATCAACATTGGCTACGGCAGTAACGCGTACTTGCACTGCCTCGGTATTTGCTGCGTAGTCGCATGAGGTGCAACGCACGAAGGTATCTTCGCCCACTTCACACTCGGCAAGAAATTCTTCCGATTGTGAACCGCCCATAGCGCCAGACATTGCCGACACCACAACGTACGGAATTTTGAGGCGATCGAAAATACGAATGTAAGCATCGCGGTGTGCTTGGTAACTCGCTGCCAAACCAGCTTCGTCATTATCGAAACTGTATGAATCTTTCATGGTGAATTCGCGACCACGTAGCAGCCCTGCGCGCGGGCGTGCTTCATCGCGGTATTTCGTTTGAATTTGGTACAGCGAAACGGGCAGATCTTTGTAGCTCGAGTACAGGTCTTTCACGAGCAGCGTAAACATCTCTTCGTGCGTTGGGCCAAGGAGGTAGTCGACCCCGCGGCGATCTTGAAGACGAAACAGGGTGGGTCCGTACTCGGTCCAGCGGTTGGTGGCCTCGTAGGGCTCACGGGGGAGAAGGGCGGGAAAATGAACTTCTTGGGCTCCGATGGCGTTCATTTCCTCGCGCACAATGTTTTCCACCTTGCGGTGGATTTCCCACCCGAGGGGGAGCCAGGTATAACCACCAGGGGCGGCGCGACGAATATAGCCAGCGCGTACCAAGAGCTTGTGGCTCGGTACCTCAGCATCGGCAGGGTCGTCGCGCAAGGTACGCAGGAAAAGGTGGGAAAGGCGATGGATCACCTCCTTACGGTAATTCAGGTGAGGTGGGGTCGGGGGGCTTTAGGCAGGCAAACCGCTACACTTTCAGCGTCTTTAGAGTTCCGTGAACCGAGAGGCGTGGGCCACGCCCACGCCTTTTTTGTTCGCGTCGCCCGACGAGGTGTTCATTGACAAGTCAAGAGCTACTACGAAGAAAGTGAGAAACGAGTATGACCAACGCACCAACTAACCCTGCGCCGCGCTCGTTCGGCTCTCCTGTAGCCGATGCCGTCGCTGCCTTAGTGAGCCCCATTGTCAGCGACTTGGAACTCGAAATCTACGACCTCGAATTTTCTGGTGGCGTCGTTCGCGTTGAAGTTGATACGCCAACAGGTCAGGAAAGCGGCGTCAGCCTCGACAAAATTGCACTCATTACCCGTTTGCTTGGTCGCGAGCTCGACCATAACGATCCGGTACCTGGGCGTTACACGCTCGAAGTGTCGAGCCCTGGTCTCGAGCGCAACTTGCGCCGAGCCGAGCATTATCAGCGCGAAGTGGGCAAGACCGTGTCTTTACGTTTGCACACTGCAATCGACGGAGCCCGACGATTCCAAGGAATTCTTGCAGCGGCAACACCACAAGAAATTACCTTGCACATTTTGCCAGAAGGTAAACGCGCCGAAGTGCGCAGTATCACTATCGATATTGCCAACATCGACCGTGCTAAAACAGTTTTTGTATGGGCTGCTGCGCCTAAACCTGGTTCACCAGAAGCGCGCAAACAAGCAGAGTTAGACGCTCAATTCGCTGCTTTAGAGGCAAATAGCGACGACGATTTTGATGACGATTTTGAAACTAAACACTCAGACACCGCAAATACGGAGGCAACTGCATCATGAGCAATCTCGACATGACCGAAGCCGTTAAGTTGTTGGCCATTGATAAAGGCATCAGCGTTGACGCACTCTTACAAGTACTTGTAGAGGCTTTGGCCTCGGCATACAAAAAGCGTCCAGGCGCAGCCGACGAAGTCATCGTTGAAATCAATCCCGACAACCTCGACATGCGCTTTACGGCCTATGACCTCGACGACGACGGCAACTGGATCAACGAACGCGACGACACGCCGAAGAAAGAAGAACTTGGCCGTATTGCGGCAGTTACTTTCCGCCAGGTCATGAGTCAGCGCATCCGCGAAGCAGAACGTGATCGTAAATTCGAAGAGTATGCAAACCGTGAAGGTGACATTGTCACGGGCATCATTCAGCAAATCGATAAGCGCTACACCTTGCTCGACTTGGGCAAAGTGGAAGCCCTCTTGCCACAAGCAGAGCAAGTTCCTTACGAAAAGCCAGAGCCAAATGGCCGCGTGAAGGCCTACATCGTGGAAGTGCGCAAAACGGCAAAAGGCCCACAAATTGTGGTCAGCCGTACGCATCCTGGTCTCATCAAGCGTCTTTTTGAACTTGAAGTTCCTGAAATTGCCGATGGTGTTGTGGAAATTAAGGCCTGTTCACGTGAGCCAGGGCACCGCACCAAAATTGCCGTGTGGTCAAATGACCACAACGTCGACCCAGTGGGCGCCTGTGTAGGTGCCCGAGGTGGGCGCGTGCGCATGGTGGTCAACGAACTGCGTGGCGAGAAAATCGACATCGTTCCTTACAGCGAAGACCTCGCCGATTTCGTTGCCAAAGCACTTTCACCTGCCAAGGTCACAGAAGTACGCATCAGTGCCGACGGCACACAGGCCGACGTCATCGTTCCCGAATTCCAATTGTCATTGGCAATTGGCAAAGAAGGACAAAACGCTCGCCTTGCTGCTCGTCTCACTGGTTTGCGCATCGACATTAAGAGCGAAAATCAAGCTGCTGCTGAAGCATCTGGCGAATCACCAAACACCACCAGCGACTCAGGTTTTGCTGAAGGTAAATGGACCCAAAACGATGCCACCGGTGAAATGGAATGGCATGCAGCAGACGGTTCAGTCATGAGCGAGAAAGAGTGGGCCGGCGGCGGCACACCTGTAGCAACTACCGAGGTTGCCGAATAGTGACATTGACGTTGCATCGTCCTACACGCATGTGTGTTGGTTGTCGTTGTCGTTTTGACGACGGCTCATTAGTGCGTCTTGTTGTATCGAATCATGCTGTCTACGTTTCACCAACGTCGGCAGGCAGGGGAGCCTGGCTTTGTGCTCACAACGAAAGCTGTGCAGAAAAAGCTATTTCCCAAGGCGCCTTACGTCGCTCATTACGTAAAGAAATAATGATTACCGCGTCAGACCTTATGACTCTGATGCGCTCCTCCATGGAAATGAAAGGCTGAATTTAAATTGGCTAAGAATTTGCGCGTCCACGAGCTGGCTAAAGAGCTCGGTCTTACCAATAAGGAAGCCGTCGACCTGTGCGTCAATATGGGCATCGACATCAAGGGACATTCATCGTCCATCATCGAGGCGCAGGCAGACCGTGTGCGTCGCCGTGCTGAACGCGATGGTCTTGTTCGAGGTGAACAACCTGAAGAAGTCAAAGCCGTCAAAAAAGCTGCAGTGAAAAAAGTCGCCGCTAAAAAAGAAGATGCCGCAGAAGGCGATGAGCCCAAGCCCGTCAAGAAAGCCGCTGCGAAAAAAGCGCCCGCGAAGAAAGTTGCTGCGAAAAAAGAAGATGATGTAGCTCCCGTCGTAGTCGATACTCCTGCGCCAGTTATTGAAGTCGCTCCTCTTGCTCCTGCTCCAGTGGTTGAAGCCCCTGCACCTGCACCCGTTGCTGCTCCAGCGCCAGTTGTTGAAGTTGCTGCGCCAGTTGTTGTAGTTGAAGAGACACCTGCACCTGCACCTGCACCCGCAGCTGAAGCGCCAAGTGATACTGCATCGCGCGGTTTTATTTCAAGTGCTCGCCCAACGCCTCCCGTTGCAGCACGACCCATTTCGTCTGATGGTGCGCCTCCGGCAGCACGCATTCCTGGTTCATTGCCACCGGGTATGCCACCGCGTCCAGGTGGACGCCCTGTTCCGCCACCTCCCGGAGGACCGCGCCCGTTGTCGGCATCTGGAAAAGTCATTCCTCCACCTCCTGGTTCATCACGCCCTTCTCCTCCTGTAGGTCGCCCTGGGCCTGGTCCACGACCTGGTGGTCCCAGTGCGCGACCTGGTGGTCCCAGTGCTCGCCCTGGGCCTGGTCCACGACCTGGTGGTCCCAGTGCACGACCTGGTGGTCCTGGTGCTCGTCCTGGTGGTGCAGGTGGCCCTGGTCGTCCTGGCTTTGCTGGCGCGGGTGGCCCTCGACCTGCTGGCGCTGGCGCTGGCGCTGGGGGTGCTGGTGCTCCTGGCGGCGGAGGCGGCGGCGGCGGCGGCGGCGGAGGCCCTCGTCCTGGCGGTGGTGGTGGAAATCGTCCGAACGGTCAGCGTCGTGCACCACGTAAGAAGTCACGTGGTCGGCGTCGTCGCGACATGGACGAGTTGCAGCCTCAATCAATGACCAACTACACCTCAAGTGGTGCTCCAGTACCAGAAGGTACCGTCATCATTGAGCGTGGAGTATCGGCGCAAGAGTTCGCGCCAAAACTGAATCGCACTGCAGCCGACGTTGTTCGTTATTTGTTAGAGCATGGCGAAATGGTGACTGCCACCATGAGTCTTTCTGACGATCAGATGGAACTCTTTGCACTTGAAGTTGGTGCAGAAATTCTTTTGGTTGACCCAGGTCAACAAGAAGAAATGGAATTGCAGGCGCTCTTCGACGACTCCGACGATGACGACCCAGATGCTCAAGTAGAGCGTTCACCGGTTGTTACCGTCATGGGTCACGTAGACCACGGTAAGACCACTCTTCTCGACCGCATTCGTTCAGCAAACGTTGTTGCTGGCGAAGCTGGTGGAATCACGCAGCACATTGGTGCTTACCAGGTCATGAAAGATGGCAAGTCCATCACCTTCATCGACACCCCTGGTCACGCTGCCTTCAGCAAAATGCGTGCGCGTGGTGCACAGGTCACCGACATTGTTGTCCTTGTAGTAGCTGCCGACGACGGTGTGATGCCACAAACAATTGAGGCTATTAACCACGCACGTGCTGCCGATGTTCCCATCATTGTTGCTGTCAACAAGATCGACAAAGACAACGCCGACCCGCAACGTGTTCTTACACAGCTCGCAGAGTATGAGCTTGTGCCTGAAGCATGGGGCGGCGACACCATTGTGGTGGAAATGTCTGCACAGCAAAATCTTGGTGTCGACGATCTGCTCGAGCAACTGAATGCTGTTGCGGAACTTGAAGAACTCACAGTGAACCCAACAGGTCGCGCAAAAGGTGTAGTTCTTGAAGCCAAACTCGACATTGGCCGTGGCCCTGTCGCCACAGTGCTAGTCGACAAAGGCACGCTCAAAGTGGGAGACCCCATTGTTGCTGGTGCTGCATGGGGCAAGGTTCGTGCGCTCATTAACGACCGTGGCGAGCAAGTAAAAGAAGCTGGCCCGTCAACGCCAGTACAAGTACTTGGTTTGTCCATCACGCCAAATGCTGGCGATGAATTCCGTTGTGCTCCTAATGAAAAAACAGCACGCACAGTGGGCGAGTCGCGCGAAATGCGTTATCGCGCACTCAGCCAACGCGGCGATGCTCGTGTGCAACGTGGAGTGCGTTTGGAAGACATCTTCAGCCAAATTCAAGCTGGTGAAGTTGCCACGTTGAACCTCATTATCAAGGCCGACATGCACGGTTCGCTCGAAGCACTCACCGAAAGTTTGCGCAAACTTGAGCGTCCGGAAGTGAAGCCAGCTTTCGTTCATCGTGGTGTCGGTGCAATTACTGAAAATGACATCACTCTTGCTGCGGCAACAAATGCAACCCTCATTGGTTTCAATGTGCGACCAGACCGCAAGGTACGCGATCTTGCCGAGGCAGAAAAAGTAGAAATTCGTACCTACGAAATTATCTACAAGTTGTTAGAAGACATCGAGCGCGCGCTTCTCGGCATGCTCACCCCTGAGTATGAAGAAGTAGTAACAGGTGAAGCTGAAGTACGCGAAGTATTCCGCGTGCCAAAACTCGGCGGAATCGCTGGTTGCCTTGTTCGCACAGGCGTCATCACTCGCGGCACCAAAGTGCGCTTCTTGCGCGATGGAGTCATCATTTGGAAGGGCTCTATTACTTCTTTGCGCAGGTTCAAAGAAGATGCACGCGAAGTTCGAGAGGGCTTCGAATGTGGTATAGGTTTGTCAGACTTCCAAGACTTGAAACCAGGCGACCTCATCGAAACCTTCGAAGAGCGTCTCATCGAAAGGGTATAACTCATGGCCGATCTCGAATTTTTCTTTGACCCCATTTGTCCGTGGGCCTGGATCACTTCCCGTTGGGTTTCAGAGGTGCAAAAGTTGCGCTCCTACGACGTCACATGGCGATTCATCTCGTTGCGCATGATCAACGAGGAAATTGGCTACAACGAATCGAGCGAGGTTCACCGTCAGTCGCATTTCATCGGAACTCAAATTTTGCGTTCCGCAGCATTGGCTCGTGCCGAAGAAGGCAACGAAGCAGTGGGCAAGTTGTACACAGCAGTAGGAACCTCATTGCACAACAACAAGCAGCACGATGAAATGATGAACAACCCCACGTTCTTCCTCGTCGATGCGTTAAGCCGCGCCAACCTCAATGTCGATTGGGCCAAGGGTGCCGATAACGAAGAGTTCGATGCAATCATTCGAGAGGAAACCAATTTGGCCTTCTCGCGCACAGGCAAAGGTGTAGGAACACCCATCCTCACCTTCAAGCCTGGTCAGGACAATGAAGGTAGTTTTTTCGGGCCGGTCATCTCTGAGATCCCCCGTGGCGATGCTGCATTGAAACTGTGGGACGCCATAGAGCTCATTGCCACCTCAACGGGTATGGCAGAGCTCAAGCGATCCATTCGCTCAGCGCCAAATTTCAAATAAGAGTTATGCCGACTTCAAGTCGGCAATGACCTGGCTCCAACGTTCTGGGTCGCTTTTGTACGGTGCGTAGAAACTAATGCGCTGAATGACGTCGCTGTATCGGCGACCAAGTTCGCTAGCAATAGTCTCAGGCTTACCCACAACCGCAAACGTGTTGAGAATTTCGTCGTTGATGACATTTCCCATCTCGACCCATTTGCCAGCTTTCGAGAGCGTGTTGAGCTCATCTTGCAGGCCACCCCACCCGTGAATGTCGAGCACTCCGCGGTAGGCCGGTGTTGAGCCGTAGAAGGCAATTTGCTGGCGCGTACCGGTGGCGGCTGCTTCCAACTCTTCGTCGTTGTTCCCCGTAACAACGAATGATGGCCCAACTACTTCAAAGCCCTCCATTGTTTTGCCGGCTTTTGCGCGACCACGGGCAAGTGCAGGAAGAGTGACTTCTCGCAAATACTTTTCAGTTGTAAAGCCGTGGCAAATAAACCCGTCACACACTTCGCCAGCAACTTCGGTCATGAGTTCACCCACGCCAGCTAAGAAAATTTTAGGAACACCGTATTCGGAAATGTCATTGGGGCTCGGTGTGAAGAAAGGTGTCATGAGTGTGTGCGTGTAAAACTCACCGCGGAATTCCAATTTGGTTCCGTTTTGCCAGGTGTCCCAAATGGCTCTGATGGCGAGCACCATTTCGCGCATGCGTGCTGCTGGGTGGCTCCACTCCATGCTGAAGCGCTTGGTGATGTGCGGTTTAATTTGGCTCCCCAAACCCAAAACGAATCGGCCACGAGAATATGACTGAAGGTCCCAACCAATGTTGGCAAGGGTCATTGGGTTGCGCGCAAATGCGACGGCTATAGAGGTGCCCAGTTCTATTTGCGAGGTGTGTTCTGCAGCAAGAAGAAGTGGGAAGAACGGGTCGTGGTTGGTTTCTGCCGTCCACGCACCGGTGTAGCCGGCTGCTTCTGCATCTTTTGCCGACTGCACCGATTGGTGTAGATCGAGTGCTATTCCGCCATCTACTTTCATGTTTCCCCATTCACGTTGTGACTAAGGAAACTATAGACGACCGTGAAATCAGACGAGTAGCCAACCGCCATCGACAGGCAACGTAACGCCGGTGATGTAGGTGGCGGCTTCGCTGGCAAGGAAAAGAGCCGCATTGCCAATGTCGCTCGGCACGCCCGAGTGGCCGAGGGGGATATTTGCCGAACGTGCCTTGGTGAGGTCGTTCATGAGGCCAGTCTTTTCATGCTTTTGCGGCCAGAGTGCAGGAATTTCGCCATCTTTCATTTTCCGCAATGTTTCCACCATGATGTGGCCAGGAGCGATGTTGTTCACGCGAATATTGTGCGGTGCGAGGTCTACTGCAAGCGAACGAGAGAACTGAATAACAGCAGCCTTGGCGGTGTCGTACCCGGTTCCCATGCATGGAAGTAGCCCGTCGACTGAAGAAATGTTGACAATAGAGCCACCGTTGCCAGCATCAATCATGCGTCGGGCAGCAGCTCTACTCACCAAGTAACAAGTAGTGAGGTTGTTATCCATTGCACGGCGCCAACTTTCAATACTTTGGTCAAGAATTGGCCCCACATCGAAGTAGCTGCCTGCGTTATTCACCACAACGTCTACTTGCGCCATGCCATTAATAAGGTCGAGAACTTCTTTTTCGTTGGTGAGGTCAACTTGCACGGCACGGCCACCAATTGCTGAAGCAACACGTTGTGCGCCGACACCATCGCGGTCGGCAACCGTGACCATTGCACCGGCGGCAGCAAATATTTCTGCGATGCCTTCACCAATTCCTGTTGCAGAGCCTGTTACGACGGCATGCTTTCCTTCAAGTGAGAGCAGTTGTGAAATGTCGTTGTTCGTAGTCATTGTTCCCCCAATGTGTGATGCGTTAATTTCCTAAATCGTTTTGTTCCTTGAGAAAAGATTCAATTTCATCGGCAATGGCGTCGCCCGATGCTGGTGAATGTGAGTCGGCAATAATGTTTCCAGCAGAAACCGCTTCGTCAAAAGCAGTCTCCAGTTGCTCTACCATTTGCAAGTGTTCAGCATTGCCCGACACCAATTTGTCGATGCGCTCACGTTGCAGCACTGCTTCAGCGCGAAGGTCGGCAACATCAATTGATAATCCGGCAACCATTTGCACAGCGCCTACAAGAGCAGCAGATGCGGCAGGGTAGGGCATGGCTGCAACGTAATGCGGTACCTGACCCCATAAGCCGAGTGCTTGAATGCCTCGTTCTTGCAGTGCATGTTCTAGTACTGACTCCATACCCGCAGGAACATCGGCTGAGCTTTTAATGAAAGGAACTTCTGCAAGTGCAACCTCTGATGGGGAAGTGCACGACAACTGTGGCGGCCGTGTGTGAGGTGCAGCAAATGGGTATGCACCAATGCCAAACATTTTTACAACGCCAAGTTTGAGGCAGAGGTCGCCCACAACATCGGCGAAATACAACCACGCAGTATCGGGTTCTGGCCCGCACAAAATGAGCACATCTCTATCGTTGTCGTCTTTGCCTGCGTACATTTCGGGCGCCGACCACACAAGTTTGTTGCTCTTCCCGTCACGTAATTCCATCAGGGGCCGTCGTGCGCGGTAATCAATGAAGCTGTCGGGGTCAAAGGTAACAATGCGTTTCGCATCAGTGCCTTTTTTAATGGCCTCCATTGCTCCATATGCTGCGGCGGAAGCGTCGATCCAGCCAGTAAGCATCACAATAAGAACAGGTTCCTGCAGCGTGGGTAATTCGCCGTCGATGCGTAAAGGTGGTCTCACTTCAAGGTCTCCAAAATCATTTCTGCATTTGCAGCCGCTGCAAGTATTTGTTGGTCATAGGGCTCAAGTTCTTCAGCGCTGCGTTCGCCTAGTGCGCCACCTAAGTAGCGGGCATATACGCCTTCCAAGATGCAGGCGAGTTTCCAAAAGGCGAAGGCCACATAAAAGTCGATATGTGAAACGTCTCTGCCGGAAACTTGTGCGTAGCGAGTTGCAAGGTCGGCGCGATTGTAAAACCCTTCAATGGTTGTTGATTGGCCTGCCCATGCACTTGGGTCATCTCCGGGGCCCGTCCAATACACCATGAGCAAACCGAGATCGGCGAGTGGGTCGCCAAGCGTGCAAATTTCCCAGTCGAGAACTGCTACAACGTCTCCGCTACTGCTCATCATGCAGTTGTCGAGGCGATAGTCGCCATGTACCAAAGTGGCAGGACCTTGTGGCGGAATGCGTTTGAGTAATTCATCGTGCACGCGGTCGATTGTTGGAAGTTCGCGGGTCTTTTGGGCATTCCATTGCCCGTACCAGCGCTTCAGTTGTCGTTCAATGTAACCCTCGTGCTTGCCGAGGTTGTCGAGACCAACATCAACAAGGTTGGTGGCGTGAATAGCAGCCATGGTGTCAACGAGCGACTCGCTGGCATTTCGGCGAGCATCAACCGTAAACACATGTGCTGCAGTTTCCGGGTCACGAACAATGTGGCCTTCTACAAAATCCATAACATAAAACGGTGCTTCACTGACGGCGGGGTCGGTGCAAAACCCGAGTGCCGGAGCAACGGGAACATTGCTCTTGCTGAGTGCTGCAATAATTTTGTATTCTCGGCCCATGTCGTGAGCGCTCGCGAGCATGTGGCCAAGTGGCGGGCGGCGCAATACGTACCGTTTACCGTTTGCGTCGGTGACGCCAAAGGTGAGATTCGAGTGTCCACCCGCAATCATGTCGAAATGAAAGGGAGCGGTGACGCCATCAATATTTGTGGCAAACCAAGCGACAATTTCCGGGGTGAGCCCAGTGGGCAATTCATTAGTCATGCGCTATGAAAACTAGTCACTCGGGGCGTGATGCGACGTATGCGGATGCCGATAGCGTCATATATATGGCAATTGAAGTCACTGAGGCCACATTTCAAGCCGAAGTGCTCGAGCGCTCGGCCACCATTCCTGTTGTGGTCGACCTCTGGTCTCCACGGTCCCCGGCATGCCCGCCCTTTAGCGCCATGGTGGAAAAAGTGGTTGCTGCAACACAGGGTCAGGTCTATTTGGTGCGGGTCAATGTAGACGAAAGCCCGCAAATTGCCCAGGCTTTTCAATTGCAGTCGGTGCCGGCGCTGTATGCATTGAAAGGCGGCAAGGTTTTCGATGGTTTCATGGGTGCGCAACCAGAAGAAGTAGTGCAGAAATTTATTGATGTGCTCTTACCTTCGCCAGAGAGTCAAATGATGCGCGGGCTCCTCGATGCGGGCGATGAAGAAAGCCTGCGCGTTGCATTGTCAATTGAGCCCGGAAACAGCGAAGCAGTTGTTGCTATGGCGCGCATCATGGTGCGCACCGAGCGCAGCACTGAAGCTTTGCAATTGTTGGCACGTGTTCCTGAAAACGATGACGTGCGCAAAGTTGCCGCATCTGCTCGTTTGGCTCTCGACCCCGTTGACGATTTTGACACTCAACTTGTTGCCCTACTTGCAACGGTCAAGGCCGATGAAGTAGCCCGCCAGAAATATGTTGACATTTTAGAAACAATGGGCCCCGACGACCCACGCACTGCGAAATACCGCAGGCAACTCACCGCTGCGCTTTTTTAAGTAGTTGCCACGTTCGGGTGGGTAATGCACACACGAAGGTATGAAATACCTCAAACGTCTTGAAGAAAAGTGTTCCCACTTCATTAAGTGGTACGGCCCGGCACGAGCATTCGCCACGGCAGGGTCTGTGGCGGTGGTGTGTGTGGGCGCATGGTGGTTGCTGCGAGCACCTGCGCCACCGTTAGAAAACTCATTGCCCTTCGTGAGTGTTTCTAGTGTGAGTAGTTCACCATTTACAACCGTTGTTGGCGAATGGCCAATTAATTCTCTGGTGGAAACAAGCTCGCTCAGTTCTCGTGAAGTCATTGTTCATGTTGCGGGCTCAGTAAAGAAGCCGGGCGTGTATCGATTAAAACCCAATGCACGAGTCATCGACGCAGTGAATGCGGCAGGTGGCGTTACGGCAAGTGCCGACACTGCTGCAGTGAACCTGGCTCTCCCATTGCTCGATGCTGAACAGGTATACATTCCTGCGCGCTCAAGCCAGAAGCCTCACACCACGGTTGCAGTGCGAAGAAAACCGCCGGCAACTGTGGGCTCACCGTCATCAACAAGTGCTGCGGCAATAGTTGGCGCAACACAAACAACAATAAAAAGTGCTTTCATCAATATCAACACTGCCAGCGCACTCGAATTGGAAGCATTGCCAAGTGTGGGGCCATCTACTGCGAAAGCAATTGTTACATTTCGCACAAAGAATGGGCCATTTAGCAAAGCAGAAGATCTGTTGAAGGTGCCTGGAATTGGCGATGGGAAACTTGCAGCTATGAAACCATTTGTTGCGTTGTAGAAATTACAAGGCACCCAAAGACTTTGCGGCAATGAGCAAAGCACAAATAACGCCCAGCACAAGAGCAGCTGCATATAAGCCAAACTCTTTTGCCCAGTCGGCCCAACTGGCAACAGCAAGTTTGCGCACGCGCGCAGCAGAGAGTTGCCCCACCCACCACCAAATAGCAGCACTTCCTACAATGGCAATAAGCCAACGCATAGCACCGGTGCGAGCGGGAAGACCAACCATAGGGAGCAGTGGCACTCCGCATGTAATAGCGATGAAGCCGATGGCTCCAAAAAATGCATTACTGGTGAGAGCAAGAACCAGGGCGCCTAAGAGCGATAAGGCGCCAGCAATGCCTACCGCAGTGAACCCACCGCGTTGGGCAAGGTCACGCTTATGAGCAACAATGCCGTCGGGCACGATGCGCGGTCGCTTCGTGCGTAGCTCGCCCGGTGTGCTCATGGGTCAATCGTACGAGACCCACACGGCCCAATGGTGGTTTCATCGTGTTTTGCTCGCGGTACTCGCGTGCAGCGTGTTCGTGGTGTTCCTCGTACTGCGTTGTCAGGTGGAGTGGAAGAAAGTGGATCTAGCCCCAATGGGGAGTTTTGCTGGTGTTGCCACTTTGGTAACAGACCCAGTGCTGGTGAACGCTGAGAGCCGTAGTTCTGCAGTGCGAGCGGTGTTCGTACTGCAAGGTTGGCGTTACCAGGCAACTCTATACGGCGGTAGTGCACGGCGAGTATCTCAGCATTTAGCGGGGGAGTCGGTGCATCTCTCTGGCGAACGTGGTGAAGTATCGCCATCACAAAAACATCGTCGTGCAACACAACACATCGTTGGGCAACTCTCCAATGTGAAAGTGGCATCAACATGGAGCGATGGTTCTGCTTTTACTCGGGCAACAAATCGCGTTCGTCGCTTACTTGCTTTTGGTGCATCGCGTTTGCCGCCCAATGAAGCAGCACTCTTTTTGGGTCTCGTTATTGGAGATGACCGCAACCAGCCACGCGCAATGATAGGTGCGTTTCGCGACTCAGGGCTGTCGCATCTCACTGCTGTATCGGGTCAAAATATTGCATTTGTATTAGCGGGTGCTGCACCGCTGCTCACGCGAATGCGACCACGCACACGGCTTGTTGCAACGCTTTCTGTATTGGCGTGGTTCACTGTGCTCACGCGTGCAGAGCCATCGGTGTTACGCGCTGCAGCAATGGCAGCAATGACGGTGCTCTGCTTCACTGCCGGCTGGAAAGTGAAATCTTTAGTGGTGCTCGCACTGTGCGTTGCGGGGCTTGTTGTTATTGACCCCATGTTGATGTGGCAGGTGGGCTTTTGGATGTCGTCTGGGGCAACAGCGGGTCTCATTGTTCTCACTGCACCGCTTCAGCGCATGTTGCGTCAGTGCCGAATGCCGAATCTTGTTGCGCTACCGCTCGCAACAACGACAGCAGCTCAAATAGGAACTGCATTGCCCCTGTATTTAGTTTTTGGGCGCCTCAGCCCCATTGGTCTCATCACCAACCTTTTTGCAGTGCCTGTTGCTGGCGTTGTGATGTTGGTGGGGCTTCCGCTGAGTCTTTTTGCAGGGGTGATTGGCACGGGGTTGGGTGACGTAGTGATGCTCCCGATGCGCTTTGGAGTGCGCTGGGTGTGGTGGGTGGCAATCATCGGACAGCGCTGTGCGACACTAGGGGGGTGACGATTTATCTCATTACCGGCGACGATGAATCGCTCGTATTAGAAGAACTTGGCACCCGTGTACACGAGCTCATTGGCGACGGCGACAGGTCGCTCATGCTCGACGACTACGACGCAGAAAAATCAACGGTAGAAGAGGTCGATGCCGCAGTACGAGCAGCAGTCGATGCTGCAAACACACTGGCGCTCTTCACCGAGCGTCGAGTAGTAGTACTACGCCATATCAATGTGCCAAAAGTCGACGGGCTGCAACCTCTTGTTGCGTATCTTGCAAGCCCGGTTGCTGCCACCGACATTATTTTCACTGCAACAGGTGCCGTTGCGAAGTCTGTTCTCGACGCCATTAAAAAGGCGGGCGGCTCTACGGTTGTTACCACGGTCTCTCAAAAGCCCAAAGAGCGAGAACTGTGGTTTCGTGAACAATTAGAACTCGCAGGTTTGCGTCTCGACCCTCACGCCATTTCAGCCATCAATGAAACCTTGGGCAACGACACTGGCCGCTTCCCAGGCGTTATCGACACTCTGCTCTCCACTTATGGAACAGACAAAAAGCTTTCCTACGACGATGTCATTATTTTTCTCGGCGAGTCGGGTTCTACTGCGCCATGGCATCTCACCGACGCAATCGACACAGGTAACACCGGAGAAGCACTGAAGGTGCTGCACCGCCTCATGCACGCAGGCGAGATGCATCCGTTACAAGTGATGGTGCTGTTGCACAGGCACTTCGAGCGCTTCGCGCGTCTCGACGGATCTGCTGGCGTGTCGTCAGCTGCCGATGCAATGGTTCTGCTGAGCATTCGCAGTGAGTTCCCGGCGCGCAAAGCAATGCAGCAGGCTGAAAAATTGGGAAGCGATGCCATTACTCAGGGCATCATGCTCATTGCCGATGCAGATGTGCAATTACGAGGTCAACGAGACTGGCCAGAAGAACTGGTGATGGAAGTATTAGTGGCGCGACTCAGCAGGTTGGCTGGTGGCGCAAGACGCAATAGGGCAATTAGCCGGCAGCGTTAATTTTTTTCATGAGGCGGCTCTTACGACGAGCAGCCTGGTTGGGGTGGATGATCCCCTTTGTGGCGGCCTTGTCGAGACGCTTCATCGCCATGCGAACGTCTTCAGCACTTTCTGGTGTACCTGCACTGGAGGTAGCCGTCTTCACACGAGTGCGAAGTTCGCTCTTAACTGCCTTATTTCGCTCTTGGCTCTTGGCGTTGGTAAGGATGCGCTTTTTTTGGCTCTTGATGTTTGCCATGGTCGCAAAGACTAACAGCGTGATGCCCAGTACCCAACCGCGACAGTAGAATTATGTGAACTCATGGATCTCACTCGCATACGCAACTTTTCAATTATTGCCCACATCGATCACGGTAAGTCCACCCTTTCCGACCGTAT
>CAMBPP010000015.1 GCA_945869715.1 Bifidobacterium breve | reverse complement strand
CGTAAGACATCGGGGTGCACCATGCCGCAGCCACCCAACTCAATCCATGAACCATTTGCGCGACGAATATCGAATTCCGCACTTGGTTCAGTGAAGGGAAAATACGAAGGACGAAGTCGACTCGTGAAGTCATCGCCAAAGAATGCTTTGGTGAATGCTTCAATTGTGCCGGCAAGATCTTTAAAGGTGATGTTGCGGTCAATGACAAGGCCTTCAATTTGATGAAACACCGGCATATGGGTTGCATCGGGAGTATCTCGACGAAATACGCGACCCGGCATGATTGCATAAATGGGCGGTGGCCAATTTTGCATGACACGAATTTGAACGGGAGACGTATGCGTACGCAGCACAACACTGCCTGGCTCTTCACTCTCGACGAACAAGGTGTCCCACATGCTGCGCGCTGGGTGCGACTTTGGCATATTTAATGCCTCGAAGTTGTAGAAATCACTTTCCACTTCTGGGCCTTCAGCAACTTGGAACCCCAACCCAATGAAAACATCTTCAAGTCGTTGTGTTGCTTGCGTAACGAGATGCAACCGCCCTCGACTAGTTCCTGACACTAGGTGTTCTGTGATATCGATCTGTTCACGCAACAATTGTGCGGACATCTCTGTTGCTTCGCAGTCAGATTTCTTTGCACCGAGCGCTTCGTCGACGCTGGTTTGGGCAGCGTGCAGGGCTTGACCAGCAGATTTGCGCTCTTCGCTATCGGTAATGCTCCCCATTGACGACTTCAGTTGGCTGAGTGCAGACTTCTTGCCCACCAGTGCAGGCGTAGCCTGAGCGACTTCTTCCGACGACGTGAGGCCTGCAATGGTTTTCAGCGAAGCGTCGACAACCGCGGCAATTTGCTCAACAAAGGGCACTGGAGAAGTCATAGACCCCGACGTTAGTGGTCTCAGGCACCTGAAGCGTGGTGTTTTCGTTGTCGCGCGACTTCAAAACATAAAACAGTGGTGGCCATCGCCACATTGAGACTCTCTACCGGCCCTTGGTGCGAGATAGTGATCCACTGAGAAATAGGCAGGTTGGGAGCGAGCCCAGAAGCTTCGTTGCCCATCACAAGGGCCACCCCTTGCGCCAAGTTCACTTCGTCGTACGCCATGGGGCCGAGTTTTTCGTGTGACGTTGTTCCGAGTAGCGGCCACTTCATGTCGGCAAGTTGCTCTAACGACACCGATAAAAAGAGCGACGAACTAAAGATGGCTCCCGCCGCGGCTCTGACCACTTTGGGTGAATACGGATCGACAGTGCCCGGGGTAACGACGATGCCACTTGCCCCTGCAGCCACTGCACTGCGAATCATGGTGCCAAGGTTTCCAGGGTCAGCAACAAGGTCGGCAACAAGGATCCATTCGGCTTTCGAGGAATGCTCTGGCGACATCGCTCGCAGAGTGGAGACATCACCTGCATTCATGGCAAAAGTAGCAAGCACTTTTTGCGGAGTCACCGTGGTAGACACCCGCTCTAAAGTATTTTGACTAATGAAGTGCACTTCACCACCAGATACACACGGCTGCGCACCTTCACAGACGAACTGCTCAATGAGTTCGAGTCCAGCGTCGATGGCGGCCTGCACCAAAGTGGGCCCTTCAACAACGAAGCACCCCGATTCGTAGCGTTCCTTTCGCTCAGAGAGCAATTGGCGTAGCCGACGAACTGGGGTGCTCGTAAAACTTACAAGGGGCTGATTCAGCCGAGTGCTGCCTTTGCGGCTTGCACCAAACGACCAAATGAGTCGATGTCATGAACTGCCATGTCGGCCAAGATTTTGCGGTCGACTTCAATGTTTGCTGCATTGAGACCAGCAATGAATTGGCTGTAGCTCATGTCGTAAATGCGGCAACCAGCATTGATGCGCTGGATCCAGAGACGACGAAATTCGCCTTTCTTTGCACGGCGGTCACGAAAGGCGTATTGCCCTGACTTCATTACCTGTTCATTGGCAGCACGAGCCGAACGACTCTTGTTACCGTAATAACCTTTTGCACGCTCGAGAGTCTGTTTGCGACTCTTACGAGCATTAACGGCGCGTTTTACGCGGGCCATAGTGGTTCTCCTTTAACTTTCTTTATACAACTTGTTGACAACGGTGGATGATTATCTTTCGGCGAGGAGGCGCTTAATACGCTTCACATCACCTGAGTGCACATCGACCGTTCCGGCTAATGCACGTGTGCGCTTTGACGACTTCTTTTCAAACAAGTGCTGACGCATGGCTTGCTGGCGACGCAGCTTGCCTGTACCTGTTTTACGAAAGCGCTTTGACGCTGTTTTGCTAGTTTTCATTTTCGGCATGTACTTCTCCTGACTCGGTAACACTTACTTCAACTTCTGGTGTTATCGCCGCTGGTACTGGCACCGTTTCGGCAATTACTTTTGGCTTCACTGAAGGTTTGACAACAGGTTTTTCATCTGCTTTTTTCACTACTTTTTTGTCTGAAGACAACACCATGGTCATATTTCGTCCTTCAAGTCGGGCTTGGGTTTCCACTCGGACTCCCTCACCTAACTGTGCAATCACATTGTCGAGCAAACGAGACCCCAACTCAGGGTGAGCCATTTCGCGGCCCCTGAATTGCAAAGTGACTTTCACTTTGTGTCCGTCTTCTAAAAAGTCATGCATGTGACGCACCTTGGTGTCGAAGTCGCCCTTACCAATTTTCGGGCGAAGCTTCACTTCCTTGATGGTGACCTGCGTGGTCTTTTTTCTCGACTCTTTTGCCTTTTGTGCTTCTTCGTAGCGGAACTTTCCGTAGTCCATAATGCGACATACGGGCGGAACTGCTAGCGGTGCAACCTCAACTAAGTCGAGGTCAGACTGCTTGGCAAGTTCGAGAGCTTCTGGAAGGGTTTTGATTCCCAACTGGTTGCCTAGTGCGTCGATGAGACGTACTTCTCGTGCCCGAATGCGATCGTTGTACCGTGGTTCGTTCGTCGCCGTAGCTATGGCCGTTCACTCCTGTGCAAGTGGCTCTCCCTTTCGATTGCCCAATAAACCTGGATAACCGTTAAAAGGGGCACGCGAGGTCGCGCAGCACGCAACGCGTGCAACGGGACCCAGACGCACTCCCGCTAACGGGGTGGCTGGGTGGGGCGAACCCACTTTTGCCGATGTATTGCTGGAAAGACTACCGCCAAAATGCTGCCTTCAACCGCTTTTGCCAAGTACCGTCACCTCCGTGAATATGCCTAACGACAGTGCAATCCCCCAAGAAGCAGACATCGACTTAGCTGAGGCAGCCGAAGCCTTGGCCGAGACCCGCCAGCGCCTCGCCGAAGTTCCTGCCGAGGTCGTTGTGGTGAACCACGTCATGGGTCTCTATGAACTCGCCGCTATTCACTTGTCTGCTCAACCGCCTCGCCTCTTTGAAGCGGCTCTCGCCATCGACTCGGTGGCGTGCTTGGTGGAGGGTCTCGAAGGACGCCTTGGTGACGAGGAAGCAACTTTAAAGTTGGCGCTAGACAATATTCGTATTGCCTTTGTACAAATTAAAGATGCGTTATTGAAAGACGAAGAGGAGATGGGCTAGTCGTTTTTCTGAATATTCCATGCTTCTGACTTATTAAAACGCATGACAATTTCAAAAAGTACCTTTTGACCCACCGCTATTTCGCGCGAACCGTCAGCAATAGCTATGCAGTGAAAGAAATAGCGATTGCCATTGGCAGAGTCGATATAACCAAGACCCGCCGGAGAATCGAACTCAGCCACGAAGCCAACATGAACGCCTTCCACAAAAGGGGCATCGGTTGCGGCAAAGGTTCCCATGAATTAGTGAATAATTTTGGAGATGGGGATTTCAAGAATGTCGCTGGCCCCTGCATCTTTGAGAGCAGGGATGACCGTATTGATGGTGCGCTTTTGTACCACAGACTCGATGGCGTAGTCGCCAGACGCCAAGCGGCTGACCGTTGGCGACTTGGCTGATGGCAATACTTTCAAAACTTTTTCAAAACTTGCTTCACTCACGTTGAGCTTTACCAGAACTTGCCCACGCGCTTCCAAGGTTCCGAGGAGCAATGTGTGGAGTTGCTCCATTGCGTGACGCTTTTCTGGGTTCGCCCACGCGGCTGGGTGAGCAATGAGTTCAGTATAGCTAGTGAGAATGGTGTCGATAATACGCAGCCCAGCCGCACGTAGTGCCCTACCGGTTTCCGTAATGTCAACAACGCAATCTGCGATGTCGGGAATTTTTGCTTCGCTTGCTCCGTACGACAACCGCACATCGGCCTGTATTCCTTTGGCGGCAAAATAACGCTTGGTCATTTCAGGATATTCGCTCGCCACTCGCACGCCCGCAGGTAAGTCTTCTGTGCGTTGAACTGAAGAATTTCCATCGACAGCAACCACAACGCGAACTGGATTGTTTGTTGCTTTTGAATATTGCAATTCGCCCAAACTATGAACATCGCTGCTGGTTTCTTCCACCCAGTCGCGGCCTGTAATGCCAAGGTCAAAGAGGCCTTCAGCGACATACACGGGAATTTCTTGAGGACGCAAGATACGCACTTCAACTACACGTGGGTCGTCAATAGACGCGCGATAATCAACTGATGACGAACGAATGACGGTGAGATCGGCAGCCTCAAAAAGTTCGAGGGTAGCTTTTTCTAATGAACCTTTAGGCAAGACGAGGCGAAGCACCCTTGCATCTTAGGAGAACACGTTATGGATGCCTCGGGATTATTGCTCTCAGTGCTGCGTTGGGGTCTCACATAGCAATGCAAGAGCATGTGGGAGTACATCAATAATGGCGCTGAGCTGCTCAACACAGCCTTTGGGGCTACCGGGCGTTGTCACCACGATGCACTGCCCCACTACTCCGGCAACTCCTCGCGAGAGTCGACCTAGCGGGTTTACTGCCCGCATTGCTTCTGACAAACCAGGAGCAAGTCGCTGAATAATTCGTACAGCACCTTCCGGAGTTTCATCGCGGGGAGAAAACCCCGTGCCACCCGTGGAGACCACAAGACCAGAGAATTCACTGGTCATAGTCAGGAGTTGTGCGAACACCGTTTCTGCCCCATCGGCACACAGGGCATGCTCGACCACCACAAACCCATGCTCTTCGAGAAACGCAACCAGTGCTCGACCAGAGAGATCTTCACGATGACCCGTTGATACTCCGTCGCTGACTGTGAGAACTTTTGCCTGCCACGCGGTGGTCATGTTGCATCCTTATTTGTAGAAGAAGAGAGAAACTCAAATTGATCGCCGACGGCCACTCGTAACCCATTTGCCCAGTCTCTGGCCAGCATGGGTTTTTTGCTTTCTGCTTGCACATGCACAACAAGTAGATAGCCATCTACTGTACGCACCATCATTCCGTCTTTTCGTACTTCCGTTACTGCGCCAATAGCAAAACTGTTGTTCGCAATATTGTCTGATACAGATTCGGCCACACGGGCATCGAGAACCTTGACGCGTTGATTTCTGAAATTCGTAAACGCGCCACCCAAACGCACCCGTCGCACAGCATTTTTTGCCGGCTCGTTCCAATTGATTTGCAATTCAAACGGAGAAATCTTTTCCGCATGTACTGGTTCACCAACTTGTGCTGTCGGCTCTGGAAAACCATGACGCAACATGTGTACTAACTGCTGCGCCCCTACCACTCCGAGTCGTGAACGTAATTCATCTGCACTCTCGTGAGTGAGTATCTCCACTTCCTCAGCTGAATAAACGCCCCCCGTGTCGAGTCCCTCTTCTATCTGCATGATGCTCGAACCAGTCTTTGCGTCACCAGTTAAAATTGCGCGCTCAACAGGTGCAGCGCCACGCCAACGCGGCAACAAGGAAAAATGCAGGTTGACGAGCGGAATCAGAGAAATGAGCGGTTCTTTCAAGATGCGCCCATAGGCAACGACCACACCGGTAAGGCCTGCGAGAGAGTCTCGATTTTGGAGCTCGGACACCACTGCATCGATGGAATCGAAACATGGAATATTGAAATGGGCTGCTGCGGCCTTTACAGGAGATGGCGAAGTATCAGAGCCGCGACCACGCCGTTTGTCGGGACGCGTTACAACTGCTTCAACGTGTATTCCGCTCTCAATGAGCAACGTGAGCACTTCACTCGAAATTTCTGGAGTACCAAAAAAGATGACGCGTTCAGTAGGCCCAGAAGGCGCGGGTACCAGTAGAGATGCGATAATTCCTACTTCAGTTTGATGACCTTGGGCTCTTGACTCTTGATTTTCTCTCGCACTCCAGAGGCATCGTCGAGTGCTTCTGTTAAGCGACGGTATTCCGCTAAAGCTTCGGTTCGCTGATCTGGCGTCATGCGTTCAAACATCAAGACGCCATTCAAGTGGTCGAGTTCATGCTGAAAGAGTCGCGCCAAGAGTTCGTCGGCCTCAACCGAAACTTCTTCACCATCAATATTAATGCCTTTGAGAAGAATCTCTTTGGGACGAACCATCTCGACATAGAGACCAGGAATAGACAGACAACCTTCTTCGTACACCCATTCGCCGCTTGACTCGACCACGACCGGATTAATGAGCACCTCTGCCCCGTCACCAATGTCATAGACGAAGAGTTGTTTTTGAACACCAATTTGAGGAGCTGCCAAGCCAATGCCTGGAGCGTCGTACATGATGTCGAGCATTGCATCGGTGAGGCGCACCAACTTGTCGTCGATATTTTCAATTACAAGCGATTGCGACTTCAATACCGGATCGCCATATGTCCTGATTTCATATCCCACACCTGCAAGGCTATCTACGATGAACTCAGGAGCGCAGCAACATTATTTTTCCTCCGAAGAAGGTGACCTCGCAAACATTGGCTCTGCAGTACGAGATGTCAATTGGAACGCCTATGGTCATGATTTCCTTGCAAAGAGCGACAGGGGCGTCTTTAGCTACGACCACCTCGACAGAGGAACCGCAGTCTTTTTCACTTTGGTGCCTCCACCACCAGAACGTGGCAACTTCCTCGACCTTGGATGCGGCTGGGGACCGATGTCTTTATGCATGGCAAAACTTGCTCCCGCAAGCACGGTGTGGGCACTAGACGTCAACCCGCGCGCCCGCGACCTTGTACTGCGAAATATCAACATTGCACAGGTCAAAAACATTCACGTGGAAACTCCCGACAATGTTCCAAGCGACATTCAGTTTGATCTCATCTGGAGCAATCCGCCCATTCGCATCGGGAAAGATGCACTGCATGAGTTGCTCCTCAGATGGCTACCTCGGTTGTCCCCAACAGGAGAAGCTTGGCTTGTGGTGCAAAAAAATCTTGGTTCCGATTCTCTTGCACAATGGATTGTTGAAAATGGTTTTGACGTCAAACGTCTGGGGAGCAAAAAGGGATTCCGCGTCTTATGCGTAACGCATCGGATCGACATAGCAACGAAACCGACTCGATAACTCGTCGCGTAATTGGGCAATACCTTGTGACAGTGCTTCGTCATTTTCCGCCCGTACAAGAAACTCTGCAGACTTCACACTAGAAGAGAAAGCAAGTTTGCAATGTGCCCAATCGGCTGGGTTGAAGGTTGGGTCGGCGAAAACTACACGGGCCATTGCCGCGTACGGAGGCAACTGCATTACCTTGCGTTTGTTTTGCTCGCGTTCAATGAGCAGTTGCGGCTCTGGCGAAACAAAATCGTTGTACTGCGCATTTGACGCGTCTTGCGACTGCAAGACAATGAGCGCCTCGCTGGACCCCTTGAGGAGTCGGATTGCATGTATCAGCAATGTCCACGCCTGCTCACCTGCTCTATAGGTAGGCGCAAACAGCTCATTGTCGAAGTCTAAAAAGACGACCACATCGGCCGAGGAAACGCGATGCAACGCTGCTTCGGTGCCGATGTACACCAAAGTCGCCGCATTTGCAGCAACGGTTGTTTCTGCTGACAATTCAACAACTTGGCGCAACGCCGCCTTTTCAATTTCATCGCGCATCTTGGCCACTCCTTTGCGCAAGAGGGCTAGAGCATTGCTTGAGCACGACTGGCACGTAGCGGGGCGATGAGCACCGCAGCGATTGCACTCCAATAGTCCTTCATCATTTTGAATAACAGCTGCGTCGCAATTTTCACAACGAATAATTGCCTTACATACCTTACACGACAACAGGCGTGACCGACCCTTGGTATTTAAAATACACACAACGGTTTTCGACTTGTCGCGCAGAACTTCAATGAGCCGTGATGAAAGGAGTCCAAATTGAGGCTTCTCTTCGTCACCCAAATCGCTGTACGGGTCAACTACCTCTATGGCTGGCCAATCACCCGATGCTGGTTCAACGAAACGCACTGCTTGTGACTCTGCCCAATACGTTGCTGAAACTGTTGGAAGCGGAGAAACCAATAGACATGGAATACCAAGGGCGCGCGCTCTTTCAATTGCTACATCTCGGGAATGCCATGTAGGACTGCGCTCATCTTGCAAGCGTTCATCATGTTCATCGAGCACAATGATGCTCTTGAGTTCTGGGATAGATGCCCACACGGCACTACGTGCACCTACCACCACATCGACACCTTCAGCGGCGCGCTGCCAATCGTCTGGCATTAAAGCAACCGATAAACCTTCTCGCCGAAGAGCCTGCGCAATGGTGCGAGCAAAACCTACTGACGGGGTAACAACAAGCGTTCTTCCCCGTGAAATGCCAGATTCAAGCACAGGGCGTAACGGGCGTGGAGCTGGCCACACGAGCACTCCACCTCGCTGGTTGTCAAAAAGTTCTTCAGCCTCTGCGACAACACCTCGTTGACCCGATTTACGAGTTGCCCCGCTGTGACGTGTTCCCAATTGCTTGATGCGAAGAGATGGGCTCGCAGAGGAAAGAACGGCTCTCAACGGGCCACAAAAACGCTCTGCTGCCCACTGAGACAGTTGCACTACTTCCTTTGATGGTCCTTCTGAGAGAAAGCTGATGACCTCTTTGAAGTTGATTTCGCTCGACGGGTACTCAACTTCAGAAATGATCCATGCATCGACACGACGACCTTGAAGTTCAACGCGAACGATGCTGCCGACCTTGACATTTTTCAAGGACTCGGGCACAAGGTAATCGAAAGTTTTATTCACTCCACTCACATTGGGCACAACACGAACAATGCGCCTACCCAACGAGGGTGTAGAGATGAACTCATGCTGGTTCAGAGCTTGACAGCCGCCTTGAACTCGGCGAGGCGTGAAGTGTGCTCCCACGTGAACTGCGGCAATGCGCGACCGAAGTGACCATATGCAGCAGTCTTGCGATAGATCGGACGCTTAAGGTCGAGGTCACGAACAATTGCGGCAGGACGCAGGTCGAATACGTTGCGCACTGCTTCTTCGATGACCGCGTTCGGAACAACTTCAGTTCCGAATGTTTCCACCAAAATGCTGACGGGGTGCGCGACACCAATTGCATAGGCAACTTGTACTTCACAGCGAGTTGCAGCGCCTGAGGCGACAACATGCTTAGCTACCCAACGTGCAGCGTAGGCACCAGAGCGGTCGACCTTCGATGGGTCTTTACCTGAGAAGGCTCCACCACCGTGACGACCCATACCACCATATGTATCTACGATAATTTTGCGTCCGGTGAGACCTGTATCGGCATGTGGGCCACCCAACACGAATTTGCCGGTTGGGTTCACGAAGATGTCGTAATTGTCATCGAGGAATTGCGCAGGAATAACTGGGCGAATGACTTGCTCGATGAGGTCAGGACGAATGACAGTATCGCGATCGGCTTCTGCGGCGTGCTGAGTAGAAATGAGCACTGTTTTCAACCGAACAGGCTTGCCGTCTTCGTAGTCAAAGGTGACCTGAGTTTTACCGTCTGGGCGCAGGTATGGAATTGCTCCCGACTTACGCACTTCGGTCAGGCGCTCTGCCATGCGGTGTGCGAGCCAAATAGGAAGAGGCATGAGGTCGTCGGTCTCGTTACATGCGTAACCAAACATCATTCCTTGGTCGCCAGCACCTTGACTATTCAGAATGTCTTCACCGCTTTTACCCTTACGCACTTCTTCGCTGGAGTCGACGCCTTGGGCGATGTCGGGGCTCTGTGCATCGAGGGTGACCATGACTCCGCAGGTGTTGCCATCGAAACCAAAGAGAGCATTGTCGTAGCCAATTTCGTTGATGACTGCGCGAGCGATGTCGGGAATTGGAACGTAAGCATTTGTAGAAATTTCACCAGCGACGATACACAAGCCTGTGGTGAGCAAAGTTTCACACGCAACACGAGCATGAGGATCTTCCATCAAGATGGCGTCGAGCACGGCATCAGAAACTTGGTCTGCCATTTTGTCGGGGTGACCCTCGGTAACACTCTCTGATGTAAATGTGTACTTGCTCACGTGTGCTCCTGTATGCGATGAAGTGACTTCTCTACGCTATCCAATATGTGTTGTGCGATAGTGGTTTTACTTGCCAGATCGAAAGTCATGGGTTCGTCATTTGCACTGATGATGACCACGGCATTGGTCTCGTGCCCGAAACCCACCTGAGGCAATGAGACATCATTTGCAACAATAATGTCGAGATTTTTTCGCACTAACTTACCTTGTGCGTTTTCCAAGAGATTGTTGGTTTCGGCGGCGAACCCAACCAGTATTTGGCCCGGACGCTTCATTTTCCCAAGACCTGCCAAAATATCGGGTGTGGCCTCAAGGACAATTGGTGGTACACCATCTTCTTTTTTCCACTTTCCCTCGGCAATAGGAACGGGGCGAAAATCGGCTACCGCGGCCGACATTACGATGACATCGGCACTTGGCGCAATTTTTTCAATAGCTTCTTTCATTTGCTGCGCTGTTTCTACCTGCACTTGAGAAATACCAGGTCGGGCGGGGGCCATTTCCACAGTGGTGATGAGAGTAACGAGAGCACCACGAGAAGCCGCTGCTAGCGCAATGGCATGGCCTTGTTTGCCACTCGAACGGTTAGCAAGAACACGTACCGCATCGATTGGTTCACGAGTTCCCCCTGCCGTCACCAAAACGTGTTTACCCAGTAGCGAGCCGTTTCCCGTGTGGGGCTGCAGAGCCTGCGCCATTACTTCGACAATATTTTCCATTGCGGCAAGACGACCCTTGCCTACGTCTCCACCGGCAAGACGACCTTCTTCAGGTGGCGTAATGAAAACTCCTCTACTGCGCAGAACAGAAATATTGTGTTGCACTGCGTCGTGCTCCCACATCTCTGTGTGCATTGCCGGGCACACCACGACTGGTGCTCGTGTAGCAATGAGTGTTGTAGTCAGTAGATCTGAGGAGATACCAGCGACGTACGACCCAATGAGACGAGCCGTGGCTGGCGCAACAACGATGACATCGGCTTTTTGACCAAGCTGCGTATGGGGAATAACGCTTTGGTCGTCCCATAACGAGGTGTGCACTGGCTCAGAGGACAACGCCGACAGGGTAGTTTTCCCAATGAAGTGTTCTGCATCGGGGGTCATGATGGTGGCAACATGTGCCCCGGCATCGACTAGGTAGCGAATGAGTTCAACTGACTTGTATGCAGCTATGCCACCGCAAACACCGACAACAATAAATTTGTCTCTGAAAATTGAGGAGTCAGTCATGACACAACAGTTGAAAGAGGTTCTTCTGACAGTGCCAACGGCAACTTACTCGGCGTTGTCTGATGTGCTGTTCTCTGCGGCTTCTGCAGCGATTTCAGCGTCGATAGCGGCCTGCTCTTGTGCAGCTACAGCCCAATCGGTAAGATACACGTTGCCATCGACTGCGTCGTAGTACACATCTTCTGGCATTTCCGTTTTGATAATTTTGTCAGCTGCAATTTCTTCAAAGGCAATGCTGATGGGCTTACGGGCAACCGAGCTCACCTGAGGCGGGATGGAGTTACCTAAGCCGTCACCTAGCTGATTGAAATATGAATTGATTTGGCGCGCACGACGCGCACCCAAGGTAACAAGGCTGAATTTGGAGTCGACCCGATTGAGGAGTTCTTCAATTTTCGGGTTGATCATTGAGTCATTTGCACGCGCCACGGGGGCCTCCAAGATGTGTAGTGAAAAAAACAGGGTCGACGAAGTGGGTTTATCCTACCGAGTCGTGCGCCGGTTACGTTCGTGGTGCAAAACTCGCAAAAGTTCCTGCAAAGTCAGCTCAAGATCGTCATTCACCACAACATGGTCGGCAATCGCAATGCCCACAGGTTCTTCTTCTTCAGCCTTGCGAAGGCGCTCTTCCACCTTTTGCTCGGGGTCTCCCCGACCCCTCAACCGACGCTGCTGCTCGAGGCGAGATGGGGGCAAAACGAAAACAAGTACCGCGTCGGGATGGCTGGCTTTCACCTGTTGCGCCCCGTCGACCTCAATTTCCAGAACAATGTCGTTTCCTGCCACTGGCTCAGGAGATGGGGTGCCGTAGTAGTTGCCCAAGAATGAGGTCCACTCTAAAAACCCGTTCGCCGCGATGCGTTCTTGGAAATCTTCCCGAGTCACAAAAACATAAGCGTTTGGATCTTCATTTTCTCGATGGTTACGTGTGGTCCATGACCGGCTCAACCACAGTTGTGGATCGCGCTTCACCAGAGCTTGAACAATGGTGCCTTTGCCCACACCACCGGGCCCCGACAGTACCAAAATAATGGGGTCGCGTGAAGCACTCATTTTTGCCCGCCCGCGAAAAGCGTTTCCCATTGTTGACTTGTGACGGAAAGACAGGGGCTCAAATAATTGACGCCGAGTTCATCGAGTGCGCGCCGCGCAGATACCTTTCCCATTCCGGGAACAGACTCGGCAACTTTCACAACGTAGAGCGCATGCACGTGTGGGTGACTGATAATGAATTCGCCGACAGATATGGCGTGAAATTCGCCGCGTGCAACAGCAGCCGTAAATTGTTCTCTTTCTTGCAAGACTTCAGCAATAGCAGTTTCTACCTCACTGAGAGTAGAGAAACTTGCGACTTTCATGACTTAACACTACCGAAATCAGTAGCCCGAATTGGGAAATGTTCGTACAACATCATGAGCGATGAGCCGTATTGGTGATATCTGACCATTGAGACACGCCCTGTTTTCGCATCCATGCATGCATTTCATTCAGTATTTTCATTGCAGCATCGGGACGCGCGAAAGAGGCTGTTCCAACTTGAACTGCATGAGCGCCTGCTTGCATCATTGCAATTGCATCGTTACCGCTAGCAATACCACCAACTCCAACAATGGGAATGTTTGGCAGTGCCTTGCGCACATCGAACACCGCACGTAACGCAACAGGGAACATTGCTCGACCCGATACACCTCCACCGCCATTTCCTAACACTGGTTGAGCAGTCTCGGTATTCAACAACATACCCAGCAAAGTATTGGTGAGGGTAAGCGCTTCTGCTCCGGCCTCAACAACACTCTCTGCAATGGCGATAAGCCGATCGGTATTGGGGCTCAACTTTGCCCATAGCGGCACGCTGGCTACAGCACACGCTGCAATGACACTTGCGCTCATTTCTGAATCGTGAGCAATGATTCCCCCACGACCTTCCAAGTTGGGGCACGACAAGTTGACTTCAAGAGCTGCGATGCGGTGCGCATGTGGCGCGAGCAATTCTGCAGCTTGTCGATATTCCTCAACCGTGCGGCCCCAGATGCTCGCCACAATTGTGACCCCTTGTTTCTCGAGCTCGGGAAGATCTGTTTCACACCACTGGGGCACACCTGGCCCTTGCAACCCCACGGCGTTAATCATTCCTGCTGGTGTGGGATGCAGTCGAGGTGCTGGGTTACCAGGCCACGGTGTCGCAAATAATGATTTCACCACCGTTGCACCAATTTCCGCCATGGAAAAGTAGTGATTGAGTTCAACGCAATGACCTGCCGTACCCGATGCGGTGAGCACGGGCTGATGCAAATGAACAGAACCGATGGAAACGCCATCGGCACATTGTTTCCGTGCAAAAGACTTGAGGTGACTATGCCTCATGTGCTGCACCCACTTGACTTGCTCGTTGTCGGCCGATGTGGTGAAACTCTTGCAGTGAACAAACGGTCAGAGGGTGCTTCTTTTGCTCGATGAGACCCTGGAAGGCAGCTAAGGCAGCTTCAACCGTGGTTACCGAAGAAACGTGATGAACGTTTGCTGCTTTACGTATCGCCTGTCCATCAGAACGAGATCCTGCTCCTCGAGGGGTATTAACAACGAAGGCAACATCACCAGATTCGATGAGACCTACTGCAGTGTCGCTACCAATTGTTGACTCTGAAACTTTTGCCACGATGCGGTCGACGACAACTCCGAAGCGCGATAGGTATGTTGCTGTTCCCGAAGTAGCAGCAATTCCGAGACCTAATTCTCTGAGTCGCTGAGCGACCACGAGTCCGGCAGGTTTATCGCGATCTGCGAGTGACAAAAACACCAAGCCAGTCGTTGGCAGAATTGTTCCTGCAGCGGTTTCGGCTTTGACGAAAGCTAGACCAAACGTTGCATCGATTCCCATTACTTCACCAGTAGAACGCATTTCTGGCCCAAGCGCCGTGTCGACTTCAGGGAAGCGACTAAAGGGCAGAACTGCTTCTTTCACTGACACATGACCTGTAATTGGTTCTGTAAGCAAACCCTCTTTGCGCAATTCATTCAACGTTGCTCCAAGCATCACGCGTGTTGCAACCTTTGCTAACGGCACACCAGTTGCTTTAGCCACGAACGGAACAGTGCGACTTGCGCGCGGGTTAGCCTCAATGACATAGACAGTTGTTCCTGATACTGCAAACTGCACGTTCAAGAGACCAACTACTTCTAGGGCATTTGCCAAAGCTATTGCATAAGAATGAATGACTTCAACTACCCAGTCGGGGAGATTTTGAGGAGGAATGGCGCATGCACTGTCTCCAGAGTGAACACCCGCTTCTTCCACATGCTCCATGACCCCACCAATAAGCACTTCGCCAGTGATATCTCGCACCGCATCGACGTCCACCTCTGTGGCATCTTCAAGAAAATGGTCGACAAGTATGGGGCGCTCTGCAGAGAGACCGCCCTCACGACCGAGTGAACCTTCATGAGCAAGTTCTTTCATGGCGCGCTGCAAGTGGTCTTCGTCATGAACGATTTGCATTGCACGACCACCTAGAACGTAGCTGGGACGCACAAGAACCGGATAACCGATTCGTGAAGCGATGTCGCGCGCTTGCTCAAAAGTGGTTGCGGTTCCACCAGGGGGCTGCGGAATAAACAACTCTTCACATAAAGCGTTCCAACGTTCACGGTCTTCTGCAAGGTCGATGGAGTTTGGTGACGTGCCTGCAATGAGGCGAGCGTCTATTTGCGATGCCAGTTTCAACGGAGTTTGCCCGCCAAGACTGACAATAACTTTCGGCTCTACTCCTCCACTCGCAAGAGTTTCTGCCTCAATTACATTTTGAACGTCTTCATATGTGAGTGGTTCAAAATACAGCCGATCACTGGTGTCGTAGTCGGTAGACACCGTTTCTGGGTTGCAGTTCAGCATCACTGTTTCAAACCCGGCGTCTCGCAGAGCAAAGCTTGCGTGCACGCAGCAGTAGTCAAATTCTATTCCTTGGCCAATACGGTTGGGTCCGCTACCCAAGATGATGACGCGTGGGCGCGACGAGGGTCGCACTTCGTTTTCATCTTCATATGTTGAATAGTGATATGGCGTTTTTGCATCGAACTCAGCGCTGCATGTATCGACTGTTTTGAATGTGGTAATTACTCCAGCTGCTTTTCGAGCTGCACGCACTTCGCGTTCGCTTGAACCAAGGAGAAAAGCCAACTGCACATCGGAGAAACCAAGTCGCTTCGCACGGCGCCACACCGAACGTGAGATATCACTGAGTTTTACACCTTGCTTCGCTAAAGATTCCCACTCCAAACGCTCGTCGATGATGGAGATCATCTGATCGAGATACCAGTGGTCGTACAAGCAATGCTTTTGAACCTTCTCCACATCAATTCTGCGACGCAGGGCCTCTCCTACCTGAAAAATACGATCGGGGGTAGGAATGGCACATTTTTTTAGCAGTTCATCATCGGTCAAATTGCGCATATGAATTTCAGAGGAGTCGGCGTTGAGCCCGGCACGACCTTGCTCTAATGAGCGCAAGGCCTTTTGCAAACTCTCAGGAAAGGTGCGCCCGATGGCCATGACTTCTCCGACGCTTTGCATTTGCGTGCCAAGCACACCGCTAGTACCAGGAAGTTTCTCAAACGCCCAGCGCGGTATTTTGGTGACGACGTAGTCAATTGTTGGCTCGAAACTTGCTGGAGTCATTTTGGTGATGTCGTTTGGTATTTCGTCAAGCGTGTAACCCACAGCGAGTTTTGCCGCGATTTTAGCGATAGGAAAACCTGTCGCCTTTGAGGCGAGTGCCGATGAACGAGATACACGTGGATTCATTTCAATGACAACCTGATCGCCGTTGACAGGGTTGACCGCGAATTGAACGTTGGAACCACCTGTCTCCACTCCCACTCGACGAATACATGCAAATGCGGCATCACGCATCTTTTGATATTCCACGTCGGACAATGTTTGTGCGGGCGCCACCGTGATGGAGTCTCCGGTGTGCACACCCATCGCATCGAGGTTTTCAATTGAGCAGATGATGACGCAGTTGTCGGCGTTGTCGCGCATCACTTCAAGTTCATACTCCTTCCACCCAACAATGGAAGTTTCGATAAGAATTTCACGGATAGGGCTTGCGTCTAAACCATTTAATGCAAGTTTCAAAAACTCTTCTTGCGTATTTGCAATGCCTGTTCCGCGGCCTCCCAAAATATAAGCAGGTCGGATAATGATGGGTAAGCCAATTTCAGCAAGCACCTTGTGCGCTTCTTCCATATTGTGCGCGACACCACTACGTGGAACCGATAAACCAATTTCAATCATTGCTTGCTTGAATTTGTCTCGGTCTTCGGCTGTTGAGATTGCTTCAGCATTCGCGCCAATGAGTTCAGGGGTTCCCGGCACTCCAACCAAACCCTTTTCGAAGAGTGCCATTGCAAGGTTGAGCCCTGTTTGGCCGCCCAGTGTTGGCAATACAGCATCTGGTTTCTCGCGCTCGATGATTTTCGCTAGAACTTCTTCTGTAAGTGGTTCAATATATGTACGGTCTGCAAAATCGGGGTCGGTCATGATGGTCGCTGGGTTCGAGTTTGCAAGAATGACGCGATACCCCTCTTCTTTCAATACACGACATGCCTGCGTTCCTGAGTAGTCGAACTCGCATGCCTGTCCGATAACAATTGGTCCGGAACCGATAATTAAAATGCTTTGAATATCGTTACGACGCGGCATTACTTTCCGTCCATTACATTGGCAAACTGGTTAAAGAGATATCGAGAATCATGAGGTCCAGGGCCCGCCTCAGGGTGGTACTGAACGCTGAACGCCCTTGCACCGCGCACCTTCATCCCCTCATTTGTTTCATCATTGAGGTTGATATGGGTGACGTCGATGAGCTGAGCGAGAGATTTCTCGTCGACACAGAAATTGTGATTTTGGCTAGTGATTTCTACGGTGCCTGTCTCGAGACGTTTCACTGGATGGTTGCCACCATGGTGACCAAAGGGCAACTTGTAGGTTTTGGCGCCTAAGGCCCGTGCCAGCAGTTGATGACCAAGGCATATTCCAAAAATGGGAACGCCCTTTTCCAGCAAATCCTTAATGGATTGCACAGCAGTATTCACCATTTCCGGATCGCCCGGACCGTTTGACAAAAAGACACCGTCGGGTTTCATCTGGAGAACTTCCTCGGCACTGGTAGGCGCAGGCACTACACGAACTGTGGCAATTTCAGCGAGACAATTCACAATGGTTGACTTGATACCAAAGTCGTACGCGACCACTTTGTATTTTCCTGAGCCAACTTCATAAGCCGATTGTGTGGTGACCTGAGAAACGAGGTCAACCCCTGCAGTGCCCTTTTCGCTTTGTGCAGATTGCAATAAAACTTTCGGATCAGCAGTACCAAAGGAACCGCTCAT
>CAMBPP010000014.1 GCA_945869715.1 Bifidobacterium breve | reverse complement strand
GTACTCACCGAGGGTGTGCTTACTCGTCGTTTGCAGAGCGACCCCGATCTTCCTAATGTTGGCATTGTCATTTTCGATGAAGTTCACGAGCGCAACCTGCCGGGCGACCTCGGGCTTGCGTTATTGCTTCATGCGCAAGAGTCTTTGGGTTCTCAACAACGCATCTTGCTCATGTCGGCAACACCCGATACCGATAGGTGGTGTACATATTTAGGAAGCGCATCGGGCGAGCCCGCACCTGTTGTGTCGTCTAGTGGCACACTCTTTCCCATCGAAGTTCATTGGTGGCGCTCTCCAACTGTGCGCAAAGGCCAACGACGCGACGACGAACGCCTCGAAAATAAAGTTGCTGCCACTGTTGTTCGCGCACTTCGTGAAACCGAAGGCGATATTTTGGTTTTCTTGCCAGGCATCGGCGAAATTCGTCGCGCCATTACTGCAACCGAAAGCGTTACCGAAGGTGCAGTCGACCTCTTTCCTCTTGCCGGCGCTCTTTCACAAGAAGAACAAGATGCCGCCCTCGCCCCAAGTCGCCCGGGCCGACGACGCATTGTGTTTTCTACCGATATCGCCGAGAGTTCGCTCACTGTCGATGGCGTACGAGTGGTTATTGACTCCGGCATTGCTCGCGCCCCTCGTTTCGACCCGCGCACCGGCATGACCCGACTCACCACCGTCAATATCAGCCAAGCAAGTGCCCACCAACGCGCAGGGCGTTCTGGGCGACTTGGCAATGGCACGGCGTATCGGCTCTGGCCACAAGCAGAACACGGCTCGCGCCGCTCACAAGTAGAGCCGGAAATTTTGCAAGTAGACCTTGCACAAGTGGCTCTTGAACTTGCGGCATGGGGAGTAGATGTTCAACAACTTGCCTTTCTCGACACTCCTCCTTCTGCAGCATTCGAAAAAGGCCGCACATTGCTCACTCTCATTGGCGCGCTGAACAGCGAAGGCTCAATTACCGAACTTGGCAAGAAAATGCTCTCGCTTCCCTTGCATCCTCGCCTTGGGGCAATGGTGATGAGCGCAACGCCACAGGAGTTATGGACCGCATGCCTGCTTGCATGTTTACTTGAAGAGCGCGACATTGTTCGAGGAATACGTGACAACATTCCTGAAGATCTGGCATGGCGTATTGAATGCGTAGACGGAGCAAGCAGCGACGACCGCATTGACCGCCGTGCAAGTGCACGCGTGCGCGACCAAGCGCGCGATTTATTGAGCAGAGCCAACCGCGTGCACGGGTCGCATGGCTCTAGTGAATCGGTTGTGGTTCACGAAACCGGCAAACTTCTCTTGCGTGCGTATCCCGATTGGCTTGCAGTACGCAAAACTGCCGGCGGGCAATTTCAATTGCGCAGTGGAGCTGCAGCATGGATGCCAAAAAATGCGCATTTAGCCGATGAGCAATTTCTTGTTGCTGCAGATCTCGACGGCGACCGCAAGAACAGCCGCATTCGCCTTGCTGCTGCGCTCTCACAAGAAGACATCACCGACCAACTTGCAGAATTCATGACCGTCAGCAATGAACTCGTGTGGGATCGTGAAAAAAACGACCTCATTCGCCACATTGAATGGAAACTCGATGGCATGCGGCTACGTACTGTGCGTCAAAAACCAGAGCCAAGTGAGCAAACAACTGCCGCGCTGATTGAGCGTATTCATGCAACAAGTTTGCAGGCACTTACCTGGAACGACAATGCCATCTCACTGCGCCAACGTGTTGCTTTTCTTCATTCGCGTAATAGCGAATGGCCCGACTGGAGCAACAAAAACTTGCTGAGCAGCCTGGATGAATGGCTCGAGCCATACCTAGCAGGATGCACGTCGCGAAGCGACCTTGAAGCGCTCAACGTGGCTCTCATTTTGCGCAGCGGCTTACCCATGCACCTCGGCAGCGAACTCGATGCACTCGCCCCCGAGCGCGTCACACTAAACAACGGCGCCGAGTTCACCATTGCCTACCGGGGTGATGAACCCCCTCGTATCTCGGCACGCGTTCAGGCCTTCTATGGCGTCACCATCCACCCTTGTATTGGGGCTGGTGCGGTTCCCCTTGTGGTGGAACTGCTCTCACCTGCCCATCGCCCAGTGCAAGTAACAAGTGACCTCCCTGCTTTTTGGGCAGGTTCGTGGGCAGAAGTGCGCAAAGAAATGGCCGGGCGCTACCCCAAACATTCGTGGCCAGCCAATCCAAACGTGCGCGAGTAGACCTCTAGCCCCTACCGTAGAGGTATGGCTGATTTTGACTTCACCGAGATCTTCCCCCTCGGCCCCGACACCACCACTTATCGCTCTCTCGGAAACGAGGGTGTCTCTACCTTCGATTCGCCGGCAGGCACATTTTTGCGTGTTGAGCCAAGTGCCATCACATTGCTCACCGGTACCGCAATGCGCGATATTGCACACCTCTTACGCACCAGCCACCTGCAACAACTCGCCAACATATTGGATGACCCCGAAGCAAGCGACAACGACCACTTTGTTGCTCTCGACCTCTTGAAAAATGCAAGCATCGCAGCCGGCGGAATTTTGCCCATGTGTCAAGACACCGGTACTGCAATTGTGAAAGGCAAGAAAGGCCAGTTCGTTTTCACTGGTGGCGGCGATGAAGAAGCAATTGCCCGCGGTGTGTACAACACATATCTCACCAGCAACTTGCGCTACAGCCAAATGGCTCCGCTCAACATGTACGACGAAGTCAACACAGGCAACAACCTTCCAGCTGAAATTAAAATTTCTGCAGTCGATGGCGATGCATACAAGTTTCTTTTCATGGCAAAAGGTGGAGGCTCGGCCAACAAGAGTTACCTCTTCCAAGAAACGAAAGCTTTGCTGAATGAAAAGACCCTTTTGCCTTGGCTCTTCGACAAAATGAAAACACTCGGTACTTCAGCGTGCCCGCCGTATCACTTAGCAGTCGTTATTGGCGGCACCTCTGCAGAAAGTGCAGTGGAAACTGCAAAGCTTGCCAGCGCTCATTACCTCGATTCGCTCCCCACTGCAGGTAGCGCACTTGGTCATGCGTTTCGCGATATTGAGCTTGAGGAAAAGGTCTTAAAGCTTGCTCAGCAAACAGGAATTGGTGCTCAATTTGGTGGCAAATATTTCTGTCACGACGTACGCGTTGTTCGTCTTCCTCGCCACGGTGCAAGTTGCCCTGTGGCATTTGCTGTGTCGTGCAGTGCCGACCGACAAGCGTTAGGGAAAATTACTGCCAAAGGTATTTTCCTTGAAGAACTTGAAACCGACCCCGCACGTTTCTTGCCCCAGGTTACCGAAGATCAACTTGCGAGCGAAGTGGTTCATATTGACCTCACGCAACCCATGAGCGACATTCGCAAAGTGTTGTCGCAGTACCCTGTGAAAACCCGCGTCATGTTGACTGGCCCCATGGTGGTGGCACGCGACATTGCTCACGCAACAATCAAAGAGCGCATCGAGGCCGGCGGCGGCATGCCGCAATACATGAAAGATTTCTGCGTGTATTACGCAGGCCCAGCTAAAACTCCTACGGGTATGGCCTCAGGTTCATTCGGGCCCACAACTGCCGGGCGCATGGACTCATATGTTGATGAGTTCCAAGCACAGGGTGGAAGTTTCATCATGCTTGCTAAGGGCAACCGTTCTGCGCAGGTAACAAATGCCTGCAAAACACATGGTGGTTTTTACCTTGGCTCAATAGGTGGCCCTGCCGCTCGCCTTGCTCAAGATTGCATTACCAAAGTGGAAGTATTGGAGTACGCAGAACTCGGCATGGAAGCGGTATGGAAAATTGAAGTGAAAGATTTTCCTGCATTCATCGTGATTGACGACAAAGGAAACGACTTCTACGACCTGGTGAACAAGCCATATCAGCCAAGCCCTGTTTCAATTACCAAGCACTAAAACTGGTCGTTAACCCAATTCGCCAGCGAGTTCGCCTAAGCGCTTTTCACCTTCGCTTGTTTGGCCACCGCGTGCCATGAAATGACGCATTGCTTGTTGTGCTTGCGGGTCGGCAAGCAACTTATTAAAGCCAATGGCTTCTTGTAGCAATTCATCGTGAATATTATGGTCGCTGCGCAAAATTGCAGCCTTTGCTTCACGTACTGCAGCAGGTGGAAATGATGCAATGCGTTGCGCCATGCGCTGCACGAAGGGCCACAACTCGCCTTCATCTAATGTGCGATTCACCCAGCCCCATTTTTCCGCAGTATCGGCATCAATATCGTCGCAACCGAGCACCACTTCCAGTGCACGCGAACGCCCCACTAAACGCGAAAGGCGCACGGTGCCACTTCCGCCAGGAATAATGCCAAGAGCAACTTCTGGTTGATTAAAAACAGCCTTGCCACGCAATGCAAAACGCATGTCGCAGCTCAGAGCCAGCTCACTGCCCCCACCACCAATGCGGCCTTCAATAACAGCAATCGTTGCTTTGGGCATTTCGCGAAATGATTCACACATTTTGGTGAAGGTATTGAGTTCACTAGGTGCGGGTGAGTTTTGTGGAATTTGCAAAATAAGGCCTACATCGAAGTGTGGAATAAAGAAGTCAGGGTTGGCAGAACTCAAGACCACCACACGCACGTCGTTGTCGCTGGCAAGTTCACCAGCAAGTTTTGCCATCTCGCCATAGAGCGGAAGGTCAAAAATATTGATGGGCGGGTTGTTGATGACTACCGACGCCACTGCGTCGACTACTTGTACGCGTGCTAGTTGATATCCGGAATAGTCCATTGCATCTCCTATAAAAGTGATTTCATTGCGGCACGAGTGGCAGCAACTTCATCGGGGTTGCCGCCAAATTCCACTGCACCAAAGTCAGTCACACCAATATCGCGCAATGCATTTACTCGCTCGCACACCTCTGCAGCACTTCCCACAATGGCAATATCGGCTGGTCCTGCAGCACCTTCTCGGTCAAGCATGGCGCGGTAGCTGGGGAGTTGGCCATAAATGGCAAAGGTTTGCGATGCGCGAGCCAAGGCAGCGTCGCGGTCTTTTGTAACGCACACCGGTAGTGCAGCAATAACGCGTGGTTTTGGTTTACCCGCTTCATCTGCGGCGCGGTTGAGAGTAGGAATGGTGTGCGACGACAAAGTTGCTGGCCCTGTGCACCAGGTGAGTGTGCCATCGGCAAGTGCTCCAGTGACGCGCAGCATTTGTTCGCCAAGTGCTGCTACCACTACCGAGAATGGCTGAGAACCAGGAACGGAAACATCTGCATGTGCCGAATACACCTCGCCACTGAATGACACTTTCGCAGTTTGCGCAATCTGGGTGAGAATGGCGAGGTATTCACGCATGTGGCGCACTGGTTTGTCGAACGACATACCCATCATATTTTCAATCACAATTTTGTGACTCAGCCCAATGCCCAAGCACAACCGGCCACTCACTGCGGCATTCACCGTGAGGCACTGCTGCGCCAACATCATGGGGTGGCGGGGGTACGTTGGCACCACTGCGGTGCCCAGCTCAATACGTGGAACTTCTCGCCCAACAACTGCGAGAGCGGTCAGAGTATCGTGACCAAATAATTGTGGTGCCCAATAACTTGCAAAACCATCTTGCTCTACTGCGCGTGCCTCGTCCACAATGTCATCGAGGGTTCCAGTAGTAATTGCTCCACCAAAAATTCCTATTTTCATGAGCGAAACCGTATCACTCAGACAGGAACGATTAACTCTAAGCGAGGCTCACTAGGTCGAGCCACGACTTATTGAAATAGTCCACTTCGCCGTCGGGAAGCAAGAGCACCTTGGTTGGTGAGAGCCGCTCAACGAATTCGGGGTCATGGCTCACGAAAATAATGGCGCCTTTCCAATCGGAAAGTGAGTTGGCAATAGATTCGCGACTCGCCGGGTCGAGGTTGTTCGTTGGTTCGTCAAGAAGCAACAAGTTGTTGCGGCCCACCATCAACATGGCAAGAGCCAACTTTGTTTTTTCTCCACCCGAGAGCGTGCCCGACTCTTGGAACACTTTGGTTCCAGAAAGCCCAAACATTCCTAGATAACCACGCAGTTGAGTTTCTGTGAGAGCCAACTGCGGTGGCGCCTCTTTGCGCATGTGGTCGATGAGGTTGGCATGTGGGTCGAGATTGTCGTGCTCTTGTGCGTAGTAACCCATTTGCACTTTGTACCCAAACTCAAAGTTGCCAAGGTTCGCATCTGTTTCGCCGGCCAAAATGCGCAACAAGCTTGTTTTACCCGCACCGTTCAGGCCCAATATGAGCAGTCGCTCACCTCTACCCAAATCAAATGAAACGTCTTCAAAAATAGGTGGCCCAGCATAAGCCTTCGATAAGTGACTCACCGTGATAACTGTTTCACCAGCTTGTGGCGGGTCGGGAAACTTCACTTTCATTACACGATCTTTTGCGCCAGCTTTCGTGCGAGTTGACTCCATACGGTCGATGCGCTTTTCAATGCTGTGCGCCATGCTTGCTTTCGTTGCTTTTGCACCAAAGCGGTCGACCAATGTTTGCAAGCGGTCAATTTCTTTCGACTCCATTGCGGCTTTCTTTGCCGTCCTGCGTTCGTCGTCGGCACGTGAAGTTTTGTATTGCGTATAGGTGCCCTTGTACTCCACCAAGGTGCCCACTTCGTCTTCGCCGGGCCTGTCGAGGTGCAGCACCCGAGTAATTGCTTCATCGAGCAACTCGAGGTCGTGGCTAATGACCAACAGAGCACCACGATATTGTCGCAAAAAGTTCAGCAACCAGTTTTTTGCATCAACGTCGAGGTGGTTGGTGGGCTCATCAAGCAACAACATGTCGCTCCCCGCAAATAAAATTCGTGACAGCTCTACTCGGCGACGCTCTCCACCAGACAGAACACCTAGCTGCAAATCGAGCCGGTCGGGCTTCAGCCCCAAACCTGCCGCAATTGAACGTGCCTCGCTGTCGGCCGAATAGCCACCTTTGTCGCGAAATTGCTCTTCGGCCTTGGTGTACTTGCGAATATTTGCTTCACTCGCATTTTCTTCCATGCCAATGCGCAATTTTTCCAACCGAATGAGATCTTCGTCAATGTTGCGTCCCGACAAAATGTGATTCACTGCAAGCCGTCCGTCGAACTGACCGGCAGCTCGTGGGTCTTGCGACAAATAGCCGTAGCCGCCTTTACGCAAAATGTTGCCCTTCGTGGGGTCATTGTCGCCACCGAGAGTTTTGAAAAGTGTGGTTTTACCAGCACCATTGCGACCAACAAGGCCTACCTTGTCGCGCGGCATCACTGTGAAGGTTGCGTCTTCAACAATGGTCTTGCCGCCTATTTCAACGGTGATGGCATTGACTTGAAGCACCGCCCTATCGTGTCACCACTCGCGCTCAGTAACAACCACCATTTCAAATAGGCAGCGTGACTTTCGTTCTAACCTGCAGGTGCAGCGCTACTTGGCGTGGGAATAGTTGTTGCAACAACAGCGGTTGTAGCAACAGGAACCGTTGTGGCCGGAACTGCAGCAAGGGTAGTGGTCGGGGCAGGACTCGTAGTTGCCACCGGCACAGGCGAAGAGGTGGAATTACTCGCCAATGTTGTTGAAGAACTCGCATCCAGCGTGGTTGTGGTGGGCATCACGCCCTGCAGCACCCGAGAATCGTCTTGGTAGTAGACCTTCATGCAATCACCCGGAGCACTTGGCGCAATGCCAACAGCTCGCGCAATGGCAGTAGCGAGCACCACCCGACCATCGGGGCTGGGGTGAATGCCGTCGTTTGATCGCAATGAGCGTGTAGCCGAAATGGTGCGCCAGTCGAGCAACGTTATATTTTCGTGCGCGGCAACAAGTTCTTCAATGATGGCATTTACTTCAGCTTGCTTACTGCGAAACTCTGTGGTGTTCACAAGGAGTATGGGCAGTGGAGACACTCGAGCAATGGCTTTTTCCATAGCAGTGCGATAACGCTCTTTGTTGCCGTCGTAGTTTGAACCAAGCCCAATAACAACCGCGTCCCAGCCTTCGTTCCAGCGCCGGTCGAGCACTTTGCCAGCAAACTCAGCGAACTGACCAGCTTCTGCTTCAAGAGCAACATTCCAACCTTGTGGAACCATTAAGCCACATGCTTCGTTGCCGTACCGTTTTGAAATTGACGCCATGATGGAGTCGCCAATCATGAGCAAGCGATTTCCCTGCGCAACAGAACCTAAAACTGCACCTTCAAGTTTCGGAAACTTCACATCGGAAGCAAGGTTTGGCGGCAATGTAGCAACGCCAACAAAATCATTTCCCGGAATGCGACCCACTCCATCGAGCTCTCCGCCATTGCCGTCACTCGTCACAAGGGAACACGCCGACACTCCAACAGCAAGAAACGCCGTCGCGAGAAAAATGGGGAAGGTCTTGCGGTTCATCATGAGAGTTCTAGTCCACCGCCAAAAGTTCCGAAAAGCAAGTCAATTACGAGTGACTAGTGCCATTATTTTTGCGCAATTCGTCACGAATCTCGGCCAAAAGATCATTTGTCGAAGAAGCTGCAGCTGCTGACCGGAACTTGTTGTACAACTTCACAATGGTGAACATCACAAATGCAACGAGCAAAAAGTTGATGACCGCCGACAACAAAGTTCCAAATGGCAAGAAACTGCCATTGAGAGTAAGACCTTTATCATTGAAATTTGGCTGTTGCCCACCAAAAATTGCACCGAGAATTCCACCCAATATGCCTTGGTTGTCTTTGCCATCGCCAGCAAAGGCATCAATAATGGTTTTGAAAGTTGCACCCATCACAAACGCAACACCAATTTCCACCACATTGCCGCGATCAATAAACTCGCGGAACTCTTTCATCACTTTGCTGGGTTTTTCAATCGCTTTTGGCATGTACCCAATGTAGGTCACGCTGGCTATTCAGAAATGGCATCGCTCTCGAGGTCGCTAAACCTGTCAATTTTCCGCAATGAAGGAAACATGAACCAGAAGAGACCAACGATGCCAACAGTGGCCACTCCACCGCCCACCACCGCAGCAGGTGCACCGAATGCTTGTGAAGCGACTCCCGACTCAAATGCACCGAGTTCATTGGAAGCGCCAATGAACACGTTCTCTACTGCCATTACACGGCCGCGCTTATCGTCGGGCGTCACCAGAGGAACAATGGAACCACGAATAAACACACTCACCATGTCGGCACCGCTCGCCACAATGACCGCAATAAATGCCACAAGATAACTGCGCGTAAGACCCAGCACCACAGTTGCAACACCAAATGTTCCTACAACGAAAAATAGGAGGCGCCCTATCCGGCGCCGAGCAGGCCGGAAAGCTAGGAAGATTGCAACACTTGCTGCGCCAATGCCGGCCGCTGCACGGAGCCAGCCATAGGCAACATCGCCAACATTCAAACGCTCTTCAGCAATCACAGGAAGCAGCGCTATTGCTCCACCAAACAGAACTGCAAAAAGATCGAGAGAAATTGCAGCAAGCAAAATTGGAGTGCGTCGAACAAACTGAAGACCTTCAAGAGCGTGCTTCAATGTTGGTCGTTCGCGGTTTTCTTCTGTTGCCGCTTGCCCTGTTTTCACACGAGTCAGCACAACCATGCTCAACGTAATAAGACACGATGCCACTGCGTACGCCACCCACGGGTCAACGCTGTACAACAACCCCGACGAAGCGGGGCCAAGAATGGCTGCTCCGGTCCATGTTGCAGACGACAGTGCCACAACCGCTGGCATTCCACCCAGCGGTGCCACCATTGGCCAAATGGAACGTGCTGCAGGCGCAATGAAAGCTCGAGATACGCCGTAAAGAAGAGCGATAAAGAAAATAGGAGCAACCGCGGTGGGGTGTGTTCGCGCATAAAACATGAGCGCAAGTGCAGAAGCAAGTTCCCCCACCATTCCAATCATGGCTACTTTTTTGCGTTGGAATCTGTCAGCCACCATTCCCGTTACCAAAACAAGAAATGCCGCTGGTAAAAACTCAACAAGACCAATCCAGCCAATATCAATTTCGCGCCCCGTAATGTCGTATACCTGCTTGCCAAGTGCAGCGGCTTGCAGCATGAGCCCCGTATACAACAGGGTGGAATAAATAAGCATGTTGCGCACTGCGGGTACGCGAACAACATCGCGAGTAGTTAATTCTGGTGGCGTCGACGAAGAAACAGCATTTGTCACGGTCTTGGCAGACTAGCGGGTAGGCGCAACGTGCTAGAACTTTTCAATGGGGAACATTGCTCAAGAAACACGCTGGCTCGATGCAACTGCACAAGCAGCACTGGTACGAAATAAAGAAGTCACCGCAAGTGAACTCACCGAAGCCGCCATCACACGCATTGAACTAATAAACCCTGCCATCAACGCAGTCAATATTCCGTGGTTCAACCATGGCCGCGAACTTGCCAAGCAGGTAGACGCAACAAACCCCTCTACCCCATTCGCTGGTGTTCCTTTTTTACTCAAGGACCTACACACCATGTACGAGGGTCAACATATTTCTCAAGGAAACAAAGCGCTCAAAGAAGCAAACTACATTGCAACTTCAGATACCACATTGGTATCGCGCTTCAAACAACAGCATCTCGTTTTTCTTGGCCGTACTAATTCACCCGAGTTCGGCAGCTTGCCCGTTACTGAACCCGAAGCATGGGGTGCAACACGCAACCCTTGGAACACAAACTTCACTCCTGGTGGCTCTAGTGGAGGTGCATCTGCAGCAGTTGCATCGGGCATGGTTCCTATTGCACATGCCAGCGATGGCGGCGGTTCTATTCGCGTTCCTGCTTCATGCTCTGGTCTCGTTGGTTTAAAAGTTTCACAAGGCCGCATCTCGGTAGGCCCCGCACGGTTGGAAACAAACCTCGGCGTTGAGCTTGCTGTTTCACGTAGCGTGCGCGACATTGCAGCACTGCTCGATGCGGTGCACGGCCCAGGTGTGGGCGACACGGTTATTGCTTCACCACCACTTCGCCCATATGTAAACGAGCTCACTGCGAACCCCGGAAAACTACGTATTGGTTTTGTGCAGTCGCATTTCAATGGCACCCCCATTCACTCAGAGTGCGCAACTGCCGTCAACAATGCTGCACACTTACTTGAATCATTCGGGCACCACGTTGAACTCGCTTTCCCTGCTGCAATTAATGACCCCAAAGCAGGCGGCCGCTTCATGACTCTGTGGTCAACAAATATGGCTACAAGCCGGCAAAGCATTTCTGCCATGTTGGGCCGTGAAGTGACAACCAACGACATTGAGTTGGTGAACTGGGTCATGGCCGAGTATTCATCGAAGGTGAGCGCGCTCGACTACGCGCTCGCCATTAATGAAAGCGGTGTGTACAGGCGTGCCGTACAGCAATGGTGGGAAGACGGTTGGGATATTTTGCTCACGCCAACACTCGCTGCCCCACCACTTGCTATTGGTGTTTCAGCAAACAACCCAAATGACCCCATGGCACCGCTCAAAATTGCTGGTGAATGGATGGGCTTCACCGCACAGTTCAACACCACTGGCCAACCTGCCATCAGCTTGCCACTCCACATGACCGCCGACGGATTACCCGTGGGCGTACAGCTCGTTGGCGCTTATGGCCGCGAAGACATTCTCATTGCGCTTGCTGCTCAAATTGAAGCTGCTGCGCCGTGGGCTGACCTGACACCAAATATTTAACGCGCGGTCCAGCCGCCATCTACAACAACATTCTGACCCGTCATAAAACTTGACGCGTCGCTTGCCAAAAAGAGCAGCGCACCATCGAGTTCATGAGCAAAACCCATTCGCGGCATCGGCGAGTTTGTAGTGATGTAGCGCTGACTTCCTTCATCGCTTTCCATTCCCGCAGTCATTTCTGTTTCAAACCAACCTGGGCACAGTGAATTCACGCGAATGCCTTTTCGTGCCCACTGCAAAGCAAGTTCGCGCGTCAAGTTGATAACCGCACCTTTACTTGCCGAATAGTTCGCTTGTTTAATTGGGGTTGCGCCTACAAGACCGAGCATGGAAGCAATGTTCACTACGCATCCACTTTTACGTTCCACCATGCCAACACCTGCCAACTTGCACAAGTGCCACACAGCAACCGTGTTTACCTGCAACACATCTTCAAATGTTTCTAAGGTTTCCACTTCAATTCCACCCGTACGTGAAATACCGGCGTTGTTCACCAATACATCAATGCGTCCGAAATGCTTTTCCACTGTGGCAACAAGATGCTCACGGTCTTTTGCTATTCCCACATCGCCAGGTACAGCAAGTACACCCGGCAGCTCTGCAGCAAGTGCTTCAAGCCGGTCGGCGCGCCGCGCAGAAATGGCTACCTGTGCCCCCACTGCATGAAGCACCTTGGCAAAGCGCATGCCCAAGCCCGACGAGGCCCCAGTGACTAAGGCAACTTTGCCGTCGAGGCGAAATTGTGAGAGCGGGTCAAGGGCACGGGGGTCAAACTGGTCTGGCACGGTTACTACGATGACAGATATGGAAACCTCCGACACAGTTTTACGGCCAATGGTGCTTCTCGTACATGGTGCGTGGCACGGCGCATGGTGCTGGGCCGCACTGCAAAGCGAGCTCGATCAGCGTGGAATCGCCTCTTTGGCCATCGATTTACCTGGTCATGGGGCTTCTACATTGCCACTTTCCGATATGCATGGCGACGCCCAACATGTTGCCGACGTCGCCTGCAAAATAGGCAGACCCGTGGTGCTTGTGGGCCACTCATATGGTGGCGGAGTCATTGGTGAAGCCGCACACATTTTGAGCAACTCAATATCTGCTCCTGTGCAACACCTGTTGTATCTCACTGCATTTTGCCTCGATGAAGGCGAAAGTGTGGGCGGTCTTGCCGCATCACTTCCCACTGAAGACACTTTGTTGGCTGGAGCAATGTTGCCCGGACCCGATGGCGCGAGTGGTGGCACGCTTGTACTCAACTGCACCAAAGCTCACGACGCGCTGTATGGCTGCTGCCCCACCAATGTTAGTGACGCAGCAATTGCTCGACTCTCGCCACAGCCCATGGCCACTCTTGGCCAACCAACAAGTGCTGCACCTTGGAAAACAATTCCCAGCACATACGTGGTGTGCGAGCAAGACCAAGCCATTCACCCCAACCATCAACGCATCATGGCCAAGCGGTGCGGCACTGTGCTGAGCCTCAACACCGACCATTCGCCATTTATTTCCATGACAACTAGTACCGCAGACATCATCACGAATATTGTGCTCTCATGAAAGTTCGCATTGGTTATGGCCTCGGTGTGCGGACACATCTCAATGACACTTCATTTTTTGATGTTGTCGATGCCCTTGAAGACTTAAAGTACGACAGTCTGTGGGTCAGTGAACGCATCGGCGCAGAAGCACCCGACCCAGTAGTAGCAATGTCGGTTGCTGCTGCACGCACGAAGAAATTGAAATTTGGCATGAGTGTCATGGTGCTACCTGGACGTAATCCTGTTCTTCTTGCCAAACAGCTCGCCACGCTCGACCGCATGTCGAATGGCCGCTTGCTCCCTGCCTTTGGTTTAGGAGTTGCCGATGTTGCAGAGCAGCAAGCATTCGGAGTGGAACGCACCACCCGCGCGAAATTGTTTAATGAAACTCTTGAAGTGGTGCGCAAGTGCTGGACCGATGAGTTGGTCAACCACGATGGAGAATTTTTTCAACTCAATAACTTGCGTGTGTTGCCAAAGCCTCAACAGCAACCACCCGAGGTATGGCTTGGCGGTATTGCCCCAAGCGAGTTGAAGCGCGTTGGGCGAACTGCCGATGGTTGGCTTCCTTCATTTGTCACCCCGGCCGATGGCGAGGGAGGTTGGGCCACCATTACCGAACACGCAAAAGAGCACAATCGCAGCATTGACCCTGAACACTTCGGAGTACTCATTCCCTACGCCTTAGGCGAAGTTCCCAACGCACTCATAGCGGGGTTGGCTGCACGCCGGCCCGATCTGGCCGACCCCAGCGTGCTTGTTCCAAATAGTTGGGACGCACTCACCAAAATGATTGAGGAATTCATTTCAGTTGGCGCAAGCAAGTTTGTTGTATTGCCTATTGTGGAACCCACCAGCGCTACACATTGGATCAGCCATCTTGAAGAAGCCTCTCGCATACTTTTGCCACTACAAAACTAGTTTTCTTTCCGGCGTTGCTGTGTTGAGTTGCATCAGTGTTGGTATCGGCGCACTCTCGGTTAATGCAAACAGCGCATTCGCCAAGAAAGACTCGCGACCCGAAGCACTCATTGTGGGTGATTCGATGATGGCCGTGCTCGGTGTTTTTGACTCAGCTCTCAAGGAGCTCGACAAGAAACATCCAGTGATATACGCGGCCCAGCCATGCCAATTGCTAACACGTTCAGGGTGCATTCCCGAGACAAAAGAAAGCGCCCTTGAACGATTCAAAAATGCACGAGGAAAATTCAGTGATGTCATCATCGTTGCTACTGGCTACAACGAATTCAGCGATGAAGTTTTCTTCGATGCCACTAAAAAGTTTCGTGACGAAGCCAAAAAACAAAAAGTGTCCATCATTTGGCTTACCTACCGCGAAAATGGAAATGTCACTGAAAAAGCCAAACGGTTTAATGCCATCTTGCGCCGCGTAGCCAAATCTGACCCGAAGTTCTTCCTCTACGACTGGAACGAATTCTCACTGGGAAAATTGAGTTGGTTTAGTGGCGATCGCATTCACATGAGCCGTGGGGGCGGCACAAACTTGGCACGTTATCTCAGTAAGGCAATTGGTGAAGTCATCCATATTCGTCGTTCACGGGGCACAACGACAACGACGTCAACAACGACATCGACCACTACAACCGTGGTGGCAGAAACCACCACCACTTCCCTACTTGCGGGGTGATTGAACGAAACGGTCGGGCGCAAATGCTGGCTCCACCATCAACTTCTGGTTCCAGTCGTGGGTGAGACGACGATGCGCAATACGCCAATCGCCATTGCGCAATTCAAAAGTGTCGAAGTAGCGACCTGCAAAATTTTCTAGGTACTCGCCACCGTCGTTACTGCACCGATGCCATGCCAGCACTTGCGTTTCAGCTTCTGCTGTGGTGAGCGAAGTAAAGCTAAACACGGTGTCGGAAGGGAAATGCTTTGTTGCAATGGCATACCCACGCAAACTGGTTGTCGCATGCTTTGCAAAGTCGGCGCCTAGACCTTTAAATGATCCGTAGTCTGCGGTGCCATCAGCATGGAATGCTGAAGCAACAAGTTCTGGGTCGCAACGGTCGATGCCAAGGCAATAATTTAAAATACAACGGCGCATCGCGCGCTCTGCCGCAATGGCTGCTTCTGGAGACAATGGACCATTGAGTTCTTGAGGTGTCGTCATAGAAGCGAACTGTAGTTCACCCAATTGTGTTGCTGATTATCAGCACAGCGGTGACCGCAGCCGCCGCCAGGCGATACCAGCCAAACCGCGCAAGTGGGCGTGCCGACAAGTACCGCACCAGCCATTTCACAGCAACAATCGCGGTAATAAAGGCCACTACCGCACCCAAGATCGGAGTTCCCCAGCCGTAAGCATTTACTAATTCGTCTCCGTTTTTGGCCAGGTCAAAGGCAGTCGCTGCTGCCAATGTCGCAAGGCCCAATAAGAAACTGAACTCCAAAGCAGCCGCCATTGAACATCCCACCAGAAGCGCCGCAACAATAGTGATGAGGCTTCTGCTGACCCCGGGCCACATTGCCAACGCCTGTACGACGCCAATGATGAATGCATTCTTCAACGTGATGTCGGAAATATTGCGCGCACCGTGCGATGGCTTCCACCACAAAAGGAAAACGCCACCTGCTGCCCACGCTGCAACTATTGCCCACGGTGTAAACAACTTGTCTTTAATGCTGTCGCCAAAGGCAACTCCTATGACTGCCGCAGGAAGGAACGCACAGGCAAGCAACGTCAAGATGTTGCGACCCTCTGCATCTTTGCCAACAATGCCTTTCGCCATGCTCACAATGCGCTGGCGATACAAGGCGACAACCGCCAAAATGGCACCAAGTTGAATGGCAATGGCATAGGTATCGGCCGCTACTTTTCCTGTTTCATCGCCCAAACCTAAAAGATGCTGAGTAACAAGAAGATGCCCCGTTGACGAGATAGGCAGAAACTCTGTAATGCCCTCGACGATGCCGAGCACAACAGCATCTAAAACCGAGAGAGGCGTCATAACTGTTATTGACAGTACCAACTTTGACCCGAAGTGACGGGAACGTGAATTTTATTTATCGATTGCCAAACAGATTCATGATTTTAAGCGATTTTGATAACATAGCCACTGTTTATACCCTCCAACAGAAAGACTGAAATGAAAAAAATTACCGCCATGCTCGCATTGTCATTAGGCCTAGCCGGAATGGCGCCAAACGCCGCGAGTGCAATGTCCTCAATGTGCAAAACAGAGTGGACCAAGACAACACTTCGGGCATTGACTGCCGATGAGGCATACGAATGCAGGCCAAAGCTCTCGGCGACAAACATTTCATGGCTGTTAAAAGCGCAAATTACAAAGTTTGATTGGAACGTCATGCAAGGTTTGAGTGCCTCGCAAACCTTAGGTTGGACTTCAGCACAAATAAATCAAATGACTGCAGACCAACTCAAAGGTCTCATCGAATCAAACGAACTGGCTGCAGCTCAATTGAGCGTTGCGCAGACCAGGTACACCAAGCTCACCGGTACTAAAACTGCGCCAACGACGACAGTTAAGAAATCACCAACAACAACTGTTAAAAAGACGCCGCCGACTACTGCCGTCAAAAAGACAACCCCAACAACCGCCGTCAAAAAGACACCACCGACAACCGCTGTCAAGACACCACCGACAACCGCTGTTAAAAAGTCACCGACTACGACAACTGGCTACTAAGAGAAGCAGGCCGTTGAGGCTCACTGAAGACCCTTTGTGAGACCCATTCGAATGCGTATAACGCGTGTTCGAGTGGGTCAATCAAACAAGGAATAACCGCTCAGCCTTTGTCTTGGTATTCCTTCATCGCTGCCATTCCAAATAAAATTGCACCGGTGAAAACAACGAAAAAAATGACAGCACCAAAAGAAAACAGGGTTGCTTCAGACATTTATTTACCTCTCTGACCAGCAAGCATAAACGCGCCAAGCGCAAGAATTGACGGAACCCACACGCCAACGTAGATGCCGTTGAGTTTGTCGCTTTGATCATCCCCTGCAAAATACAGTGAAATACTCAAGGCCAAACTCGCCGCAGCCGACAGGAGTACAGAGACTTGGAGAATGAGTTTTGGCTTCATCTAATCACTTTAACCCATACAAGAAAAAAAGGGGTAGACGTGCGAACTATTGCCGCACGTCCACCCTTAAAAACTTTTTCTAGTTGGAATCGCCTGAACGAGCCTTAGCAATGTTCAGAATCATCAAACCATACAAGCCCTTAGCCGTAATGTCGGCCAGGGTGTAAGCAAGTTGACGTGCAGTTTCTGCACCCTCGTTGCCAGCATCGAAGATCACTGGGAACAAGTAGCCGATTGGATACACCAACCAAGTGACCAACAGAATTGTTGTTGCATTCTTAATTGATGATGCAACCGCACCCTTTTCACGTGATCCGGCAGCCTTGAGCTCACCCGACAAGGTGAACAAGATGTAGATGAATGGCAACATTGCGAGGATCCAAAAGGTCCACTTCGTTCCATCGCTGTCTGCGGTTTCACCTGGGTAGCCAAGTCCGATCATGAGCACAGTTGCCGGTACCAAAGTCGTCATCAATTTCTTGCGACGATCTGCAGTAACACCCAACACAATGAGCAACTCAATAACGAGCAATGGAACTGTAATCAGCCAATCGGCGTAACGGTATCCTTCATTCACATAGCCGTTACCCCAATCACTCCACATTCTGAAGTAGTGGTAACCAGCGATTCCCACGACGACTGCCGACACTGCGACACCGGCTTGGTACTGCTTTGCCACACTCTTAACTTGCGTTAGAAAATAAACGAACGCACCGAGCATCACAGCTGTTCCAAAAGAAAGTACGTTCAGTACCAGACTATTTAGATCACTGTCTTCAAAAACGGTTTTCATTTTTCTACCCCCACTTACTAGTTTGTCATTAACGGAACTTTTGTCCCGCTCAATTCCAACATAATAAAAATTCGGAGTCCATTTGTGCACCTCAACACCACAGGGCGAAGGAGAGCATTAATTGGCAGCCCCAACGGGATTCGAACCCGTGCCGCCACCTTGAGAGGGTGGTGTCCTAGGCCACTAGACGATGGGGCCAAGTAGCGGTGGTCAGGTTATCAGTGGGCCGGAAACAAAAGGCCCGAGCGCTCAAGCGCAGGGGTCAAGTTTG
>CAMBPP010000013.1 GCA_945869715.1 Bifidobacterium breve | reverse complement strand
TTGTTCACGCTTGACGATGCTGCGCTAAAGGTCATGGTGTCGGCCGATAACCGCTTAGCTGCCGTCTCGAACGACAACCGAGTACGCGTGCTGTCTTCAAAAAAGAGACTTGCCACTGTTTTATGGCGTAGAGCAGGAACTTTTGGTTGAGAGCGCTTTTGTATTTCACTCATTTCGTCGGCAAGCGACAATAACTGCTGCACTTCACCAAGCCACAGGTCGTCCATTGAGAGGAGATGCTTCATGCGTGCACTCCTGGAAAAATTTCTACACCCGACATGCGCACGAGTACTTCATCATTTACATGAGTAGGGAGATTCTTCCCCACAAAATCGGGTCGTATAGGAAGTTCCCGATGCCCGCGGTCGACCATCACTGCTAGACGTACGGCTTGTGGTCGACCGAATTCAATGAGGGCGTCGAGTGCTGCGCGTACCGTACGCCCCGTGAACAACACATCGTCGACAAGCACCACCAACACCCCATCGAGACTGCAGGGAACATGTGATGTTGCTACTTCTAGAGTAGGTCGCAACCCAATGTCGTCTCGGTACATGCTGACGTCGATGGATCCGAGCACCACAGGCGCATCGGGTTGTATTTCTAGGATGTTGGAATAGATGGCTTCAGCAAGCCACACGCCGCCATGCTGGAGGCCCATGATGGCAATTTTTTCTGGAGAACTGAGAGAACCTGACACTGAGGCAACATGTTCAGTAATTTCATGAGCGATGCGACGTATGGCGCGCTGCACGTCGTTGCTGGTCAGCACACTGGCTGCCTTCTCTGTATTCGTCATATTGCCTTCCGTTCGAGCCTCTCAGGACCCGTTTGACGGTGAATTTCTTTCAGGTTAGCAGTTATTTGGCATTTGGGCGAACAGATTCAAGTAAGGCAGACAGAATTCCGTTCACAAAACGCCCCGAGTCTTCTGTTGAGAAGCGTTTCGCGAGTTCAATGGCCTCGTTCATCACTACAGCAGTGGGCACATCGGGGAATTCCCGCAGTTCGTGCAGAGCCAAGCGTAGAACTGCGCGGTCGATCATGGGCATCCGCTCGAGGCGCCAACCTTTGGCCCGCGAAGAGATCATCTCGTCGTAGGTGACCTGCGCTTCTTCTACCCCTAGCGCAAGCGCAACTGCGGCACTATGGGGCACTACCACCTGCTCGCGCACCACGTCGGATACCAACATTGAGCGTGATTCAGCTTCATACAGCAAAATGAGTGCCTGTTCCCGAGCATCTGAAGCATGGCCTGAGGCGAAGTTCCCTTTCGGGGATGCATTTTTCATTTAAACGCGCGTGATGTATTCGCCGCTGCGGGTGTCGACTTTGACCTTGTCACCAGGGTTAATGAAAAGAGGCACTTGGAGAGTTTTACCAGTTTGCAATGTTGCTGGCTTACGAGCACCCGACACGCGGTCACCCTGCACGCCTGGGTCAGTTTCAGCAATGAGTAGTTCTAGCGAAGCAGGCATTTCAACACCAACGATTTCGGTTCCGTGGAAAGCAATAATGACAACTGCAGACTCGATGAGATAGTCAACTGCGTCGCCAAGAGAAGTTGGACCAACATTTGTTTGGTCGTACGAATCGGTATCCATGAACACATATTCTTCACCGTCTTTGTACAAAAACTGCATGTCACGCTTATCAATAATGGCCTGCTCGACCTTGATGCCGGCGTTGAACGTTTTTTCTAACAAGTTGCCGTTGCGTACGTTACGCAACTTGGTACGCACGAAGGCGCCACCCTTACCGGGTTTCACATGTTGAAATTCCACAACAGTGAAAAGTCCGTTGTCGAGTTCAAGCGTGATGCCGTTTTTGAAATCGTTCGTGCTAATTGAAGGCATAATCTTTCCTAAACGTTCAGTGTTGAATATGGTGTTTTTGGGCTACGAGATATGTTGACGTGGCCTGCCGAGGTAACGATGAAAAGGTCTTCCACACGTACACCGCCAAGCCCCATACGATACGCCCCTGGCTCTACGGTCACCACGTCATTCTCGCAAAGAACGTCTAAAGATCTTGGGTTTATCCATGGCGCTTCATGAATGAGCAGCCCTACCCCGTGCCCAACGCCATGATTTAGTTCATTTTCCAGCCCAGCCTGTGCGAGTACCTCGCGGCAACGGGTGTCGATGCTTGCAGCCAACACACCAGGAGCGACAAGTTTGCCACCTTCTTCACAAGCAAGCTTCACGGCGTCGAAACGGGCCATGAGTTCTTTCCCTCGCGACGTTGACCCCTTCGTACTAATGAATGAACGAGTCATATCTGAGTGATACCCATCGACCAGGGCACCGAAGTCGACAACAACTACTTCATCTTCATTCAGCACTTTCCGACTCGGACGATGATGAGGAAGCGCAGAATTTTCTCCGAAAGCAACAATGCTCGGAAAGCTCACATCTTGGGCGCCCAATTCCCGCATCGCGTAATCGAGATGTAAGCAAAACTGCTCTTCTGAGATACCCGGCAATAAAAGATGCAGCACGGAATGTAGAGCTTGGTCGGCAATTGACGCGGCCAAAGTAATGCGCTCTAACTCTGCTGATGATTTCTTCCTTCGCAAGTCAATGAAAACCTCTTGAATTGCATTCCATGTGAATTTCTTGTGCGTTGCGCTATGCGATTCCATTTCACCTTCGAGCTGTTGCAGCATCTCAACAGAGACATCGTGCGACTCAATGCCCAAGCAGATATTCCCCGCCGATTCATTACTCTCCATCAATTTGCTCACAACAAACTGCAGTTGCTCTTTCGCAGAACGTTTCTCCACGACTTCCACGGGGGAATTGCCGATCTGCAATTGCTGCTCTGCTTGGGCAATGTAGCGACCATCGGTGATGAGATATGAAGGCGCCTCGGGGTGTGCAGACACCAGCACCATTCCAGCAGAGCCAGTGAACCCGGTGAGCCACCGAATATTGACCGCTGAAGTAATGAGAACTGCTGCGCAACCCGACGGTGTATCTGCGTTGTGCAGTACTTCGCGCACAGCATTAATGCGCTGCGAAACGTTTATTGGTGAAAGAGTTTGCACAGGCATTAGTGATGTGACTGGAAATAATGAGATAAGCCAGCGACGGCCAACTCGTAGCCTGCGGCCCCAAAGCCGGCGATGCTGCCTATTGCGAGCGGGGCGACCACACTGACATGGCGCCATGATTCACGCCGCAGAGGCTGCGACAAGTGCACTTCAACGATGGGGCCGCTATAGGCACTTAATGCATCGTGAATTGCCCAGGAGTAATGCGTGAAGGCTCCGGGGTTAATAATGATTGCCGCATGGTTTTGTCGCGCATCGTGGATGGCAGCCACAAGATCTGCTTCATTATTCGACTGAATATCGGTGAGCGACCAGCCGAGCACTTCGACGGCCTTTCGCACAGTTGCAACATGGTCGAGGAGCGTTGCAGAGCCGTAAATTTCGGGTTCACGTGAACCTAATAGTTGCAGGTTGGGACCGTGCAACAAAAGCACCGACTTCATATTTTTTTCGAGAGACATAATGCAGAGTACCTCTTTACGACTTGGTCGCCATGCGATTTAAAGCCTCAACGACCGACTCTTGCGCAACCGGCGAGACTGTTTCTAAGCCTTTTGGTCCATCGAGAATAAAAGTGAGTCCGTCGATAGCTTTTTTGTCTCGTGCCATGACTTCTAGAAACTCTTGCGCACTCACACCACTGGGCAAAGCTGCTTGCAAGCCATACTTGCGAATGACATTGTAGTGGTGCTCCACTCTTGCGCTATCAATACGACCCAAGACGTGAGCAAGATGCGCCGCACAGAGCATGCCAATTGCTACGGCTTCACCGTGGGCATATTGGTGGTGCGTGGTGGTTTCAATGGCATGACCAAACGTATGGCCATAGTTCAACAACGCCCTAATGCCGCCTTCACGTTCATCGGCTGCCACAATATCGGCCTTAATTTTCACGCAGAGTGCTATACGTTCTTCAACTGAAAGGGCGAGCATGTCGTCACCAGTGAGAAAGTGATACTTCGCCACTTCTCCCCAGCCGCAACGCAATTCTTTTTCTGGCAACGTGTCTAAATAATTGGTATCGCAAACAACTCCACTGGGTTGCCAAAACGCACCCACAAGGTTTTTGCCTTCAGGAAGGTTGACCCCCGTCTTTCCCCCAATTGCAGCATCGACCATGGCCAAAAGAGTGGTTGCCACATGAACTACAGCAGTACCTCGATGATAGGAAGACGCTGCGAATCCGGCGACATCTGTTACCAACCCACCGCCTACACCAATAACCATGTCGTTGCGCGTGAGTCCAAACTGCGCAAATTGGCGACACAGATCTTCAATAGTTGATAAAGATTTATGTTCTTCACCAGCAGGTATATGAATAGTTAGTGTAGGAATTTCCAAATCGGGTATGGCTGCAATTCCAGACTGGGTGACCACGACTGCACGCTTAGCCGACTGTGGCAAGAGCCGATGGATGTGAGAGACAGCACCCTTTCCCACGAAAACGCTATATGACCGCTCGCCGAGCGGCACGAGGACTTCTTGAATGGATGGCAATGAATTCAGGCTCATATGGTGCTCACAACGCAGAATAATTGATAGTTGATATCACGGTTCTCACAATACGTTGAATCGACATTGTGTCGGTGGAAATTTCCAAATCGGCGGCCTCGCCGTACCAAGGAGCCCTTCGAGCCTCCAGCGACTTCAAGATGTCTTCGCGTGCGCCTTTTCCTTTGGCCTGAGCCAACAACGGCCTGTGCGGAGAACGGGCCGTACGTTCAAGCATGATGTCTAGAGAAGCCTGTAGCCAAACGACCAAGGTTCCCTCACTCTTTTTTTCTGCAAGAAGTGTTCGGCACTTCACAGATTCAAGAATTCCACCACCAGTAGAAATAACAAGAGGACGCCCTTCGTTGAGAAGCTCTGTGAGTTTCGCAATTTCTTGCAAGCGAAAATAGTCTTCGCCATCTTCAGTAAAAATATGAGCGATATCTTTTTGCGCATCTCGCTCGATGGCAGCATCGGTATCGACAAAGTCTCGATCTAGTTCCTTCGCCAAAACTCGCCCGACCGTACTTTTACCTGTGCCCATTAACCCAATGAGAACAACATGATGCACCGGAATAGGCGCACTGTTCACAACGACTCAATAAAGGACCGATGATTCCTTTGGAATTCCGCAACGGAGTCACCACCGAATTTCCTTTGTGCTTCAGCAGCAAGAACTAAGGCAACCATGGTTTCTGCAACCACTCCCATGGCCGGCACAGCAGTGACATCGGTGCGCTCTTTGAAACTCACCGTGTTTTCTTTTGTGACAGTGTCGACCGTTTGCAGTGTTGGCTTATTCAACGTGGCTAATGGCTTCATTGCAGCTCGCACCACAACCATTTCACCCGTCGTCATTCCGCCCTCAGTACCACCGGACAACGCCGAGAGCCGACGATAAGCACCATTTGTTACATCCCATTCAATTGCATCGTGGGCCTGGCTGCCTCGACGGCCTGCAACTTCAAAACCGTCGCCAATTTCCACACCTTTAACTGCCTGGATGCTCATGACCGCTTGGGCCAACATGGAGTCGATCTTGCGGTCCCAATGAACATGACTGCCCAGGCCTACAGGTACGCCATAAGCAAGAACCTCAACTACTCCACCGAGGCTGTCGCCTTCACGCGCAGCGTCTTCAATTGCCGTCACCATGCGCGCTTCAACCGATGCGTCGAAACAGCGCACAGGACTTTCGTCGACTGCAGCAAGGTCGGACATGGTGGGTCGCACCTGTGAAGGGGCCCGCACGTCACCCATTTGAATGACATGAGAAAGCACTTCAACGCCAATGGAACGCAAAAGAAGCTTCGCAAGAGCTCCGGCAGCTACACGTGCTGCAGTTTCGCGAGCGCTTGCCCGTTCAAGAACATCGCGAGCATCGGTAAATCCATATTTTTGCATTCCCGCGAGGTCTGCGTGACCAGGGCGCGGCTGTGTGAGTGGATCTTTCGTTTGACCGGGGGCAGGAGACATCTCTTCGTGCCATTTATCGCTGCGGAACCATTCAGTGTTTTGAATTTGAATTGCGACGGGCGAACCCAGAGTGCGCCCATGGCGAACACCACCGAGAAGCAAAATTTCATCGACTTCGAAGCGCTGACGTGGCCCTCGGCCAAAACCCAAGCGCCTGCGACCCATTTCCTCTTGGATGTCTTCCATGGTGACGGGCAACCCTGCAGGAAGCCCTTCCACAATAACGACGAGGGCTTGACCATGAGATTCACCGGCAGTGAGATAGCGCAACATTGCTTCAGAGGTTATCTGCCCCGCTGTGCGAGTTCGCGCTCTGCAGCAATTCGCATCCGTAATGGGTCTGGATTCGACCCAGTCCACAGCAATTGTTGTGCCTTTGCTTGGTAAACCAACATCCACAGCCCGTCAATGGCCTGCGCCCCTATGTTTCGCGCGTCGAGCAGCAATTGAGTTTCCAGTGGCTGATAGACGGCATCGAGAACAACGTGGTGAGACCTCAACACGTTCATGGGAAGTGAAGACTCGCCCCCAGGAACACCTTGTTTCATGCCAACAGGAGTTGTGTGAATGACAACATCTACTTCTGGGACGTCGGAGAGTTGCGCAACATAGCCCTTCCCCGCGGAAAGTTGCGTTGCTTGCTGTGCACGATCTTCTGATCGATTCAACACGCCAATACGCGTTACATCAGTATGCGACAAGGCCTCAATACATGCCCGTGCAGTAGCTCCGGCGCCAATGACAAGCACCGACTTCCCTTGCAGATGCACTCCATGATGTGCGAGCGCATCAACGCAACCTGCGCCGTCGGTGGAGTCGCCATGCAAACTGCCATCAGCTTGGGGAATCAGAGTATTCACTGATGACAACGCTCGAGCCCGCAAAGAAACTGTGTCGCACAGCGAGAGAACAGCCTCTTTGTGCGGCATGGTGACTGAAGCGCCAAGGAAGTGCTGCGATCGCAGACTCCTGACCATGCTTTCAAGATTTTTCGGCGACACATCACAGGAGAAATATCGCGCATTCACTGCACTGTGTTCAAAACAGTCGTTGTGAATTGCCGGAGACAAACTGTGAACAACTGGTTGTCCGAGCACGCACGAAATACGTGCTGAGTGATGCATGTTGAGTGCGTTTTCTCCTCGATTCACATCACACCTGCCAATTGGGCCTTGGCGATGTTTGCTTCGTGCTGTGCAAATGTTGCAGCGAAAACGTGTCCGCCCTCTTTATCTGCAATGACGTAATACAGATATTCACACTTTTCATTTGCCTTCAACCCAACGCAGATGGGGTCTCCCGCTGACGGGTTGGGAGAAGGGTTCAATGCTGCTCGTATTGAGGCGCGACCAGGTTGTGCAATAGGTGTTGGTGGCAGGCCTTTGTACAAATAGGTGTTATAGAGGAAATCAATTTTCTGCAGTTCGCCAATTGATAGTGCTGCGTCTTGCTTGTACCGCAAGGTTGCATCTATTTGCAGCAGCATCTTGCGCTTCAAGCGGTTATAAATGACACGCGCAATTTTTGGACGATCGGCGTCGACCTTTGCTTCGCGTTCAATCATTGACGCCACGGTAAGAACTTCATATGGGCTGTATCCGAGTTGTGCTTCAGATTTTGAAATGCCTTCTTGTCGCCCTACCCGCTCCATGAGGCCAGCCATTCTCTGCAACACGCGAGTAGCTGAATCGTCACCAGATATTTGGTAAGTATCGGGAAACAATAAGCCCTCGAGGTTTGTTGACCCATTGGGCGCAAACGCTGAAGTAGCCACACCACTCACCGACTGCTGCAAGAAGTTTGCGGCATCGAGTCGCGGCACTTTTTCAGCAAGTCGTGAAGCCATTTGCTCCAGGGTGAAACCCTCAGGGAATGTGACATTGGTAAATGTTTGTTCCGGCGGCGTATTCAGCACGGCCATAATGTTGCCCATGTGGTCGTGGGGCTTCAAAAGGAAATAACCCGGGTAAAACGTGATGCCGCCCTTGCGCCCCACATACCAACGAAAAACTCGAGCACTGGTAATGATTTTTTCTTTTTCAAGCCTGCTACTCACATTGTTCAATGTGTCATTGGCCGCCACTGTGAAGTTCACGGCACTCGTCGGGTCACCAACTGGGTTTACCTGACGCAGGTACCACAGCGACCCACCACCAGCAATGAGTACCAAGGCAATGAAAACACTGACGACAATGAGAACAAGTGACCGCGAAGGACCTGTTGTTTGCCCTTGCGTTGCAAGGTCGTGGACGGGAACTTCGTCGACGATATCCCACGGGTCTTCGTTCCAGTCGTTGGTCATCTACAGGTTCGCCTGACGATCGAGCCATGATTGCAACATGACAGCAGCAGCAACTTTATCGACCACGCGACGGCGTGCCTGAGCATTCATCTTTGCTTCAATCATCGCTCTGTCTGCACTCACCGTTGTGAGGCGCTCATCGTAGGTACTTACAGGCACATTGACCACGGTAGCCAATTGCTTTGTCTCGGCAATGGCTGCACTTGCGGCTTTCCCCACGGAACCATCCATTGACAGGGGCAGACCAACAACAACAGCTTCACATTCTTCTTCTTCCACCAACAGACGAATGTTGTCGTGATCTTTTTTTGTACTACCGGTTCGCTGTAGAACCAAAAGAGGCGATGCAATGGTTCCGCTGCGATCGCTGACCGCTATGCCTATTCGTTTTGAACCTAAGTCGATACCAAGTACGCGCAAAGGCCTCGTCACAACTAGGCACCAAGTGCTTCTTGAACGGAAGCCCTAGCTAGAGAAATGGCTTCTGGTAGACCGGCGGCATTTTTTCCACCGGCTGTAGCAATGTCGCCCTTTCCGCCGCCGCCGCCGCCCACCGCCTTTGCAGCAGCCGCAATGAGGCTGCCCGCAGAAACAGAAACGCTCGGAGTTGTCGCAGCAACGATGGCAACGCCTCCTGTGTCGGTAACACCAGCGAGCACAACGGCCCGTATTCCGCTGACATTGCGGATAGCTATTGCTAGTTCCCGCAGATCTCCGGGCGTCAACCCATCGATTTGTTGCACTACTCCACCGTTCACTGCGGCCGCAGCAATTTCACCTGCCTGGGTTGCCGCAAGGCGCGAACGCAAAACGCGATTCTCATCTTGCAGTGCACGCATATCGTCGATCTTGCGCTCTATGTAGGCATTCACGGTGTCGGGAGTTGCGCCTAGCAACTCTGCCGCATGAGACAGCGTGACATTTTGTTGCTGGATGAATGCAAGTGAATGTGTTCCGGCAACAGCTTCTATACGACGCAAGTTTGAGCCAATAGAACTCTCGGACAATATTTTAATTGCACCAATATCGCCGGTGGCTCCAACGTGGGTTCCTCCGCAGAGTTCTACAGAGTCACCAGCATCGAGCACCCGCACGAGATCACCATACTTATCGCCAAAAAATGCAATAGCCCCAGCCTTTGTGGCTTCATCTTTTGTTGTTTCGTACACCGATACTCCACAGTTTTTGAGCACTTGCAAGTTGGCAATGCGCTCAATTTCCCGCAGCTCTTCTTGCGAAACGGCCGCATAATGGCTGAAGTCAAAACGCAAACGTTCTGGCTCTACAAGTGAACCAGCCTGTTTTACATGCTCACCTAATACTTCGCGCAATGCCCAATGCAACATATGAGTAGCCGTATGGTGACGACGAATTTCTGTGCGCCTCGCATCGTTGATGGTGGCAACAACCTGAGCATTTACTTTGGGAATGCCACGCACCACACGACACAGGTGCATACGCAAGTTGGGTAGCGCGAAGGTTGTATCGAGAACTTCTAATTCACAATCGGCATTGGCAATGGATCCGGTGTCTCCGACCTGACCACCGCTTTCAGCGTAGAAAGGGGTGACGTCAAGAAAAACCTCGAAACATCCGTCATGTACAATAGATTCGTTCAGCCCAACAATTTTTGAGGCGGACTCGACTGACTCGTAACCCACGAACGAAGTGACTCCATTAGCTTCCATGATGTTGCGATACGTCGCAATTTGTGAATCGTCAACTTTTCCACCCTTGCGTGCTTGTTTAGCGCGATCACGCTGCTGATCCATCTCAACACGGAATCCGTCAAGATCAACTTCAATTTCTCTTTCACTCGCAATTTCTTGCGTCAGTTCGAGAGGAAAGCCATAGGTATCGTGCAACAAAAATGCGGTAGAGCCGCTGAGGTTCTTACCGCTCTTATCGAGCTCTTCATCGAGAATATGAGTGCCGGTTTTCAAAGTTTGACGGAACTTCTCTTCTTCACGGGTAAGAACATCGACTATGAAGTCACGGTTCTTTTGAACATCGGGATACGCCGAACCCATTCCATCAATTGCTGTGTTCACCAAACCAGGCATCACCAGTTTCTCGGTTCCTAAAATATAAGCATGTCGTACCGCGCGTCGAATGATGCGTCGCAGCACATAGCCACGGTTTTCATTTGAAGGAAATACCCCATCGTTCACAAGCATCGTGGAGGAACGGGCATGTTCTGCAAGTACGCGCAAGCTGAAACTGGACTTATCGTCATAGTCGCCAGACAGGTACTTTTTACCCGTTAACGATTGTGCCTGTTCTACCAATGGCATCAATAGGTCGGTTTCCCACACAGAGTTTGTTTTTTGCATTAGTGCAACGATGCGTTCTAAGCCAGCACCGGTATCGATTGAAGGTTTGGGCAATGGCGTACGCGAACCATCGGGGGCTTGGTTGTATTGCATGAATACGAGGTTCCAAAACTCAAGGAACCGGTCGCCAAATGGATCGTTCAAAGGGCCACCGTCTGGGCCGAAGGCTGACCCGCGATCGATGTGAATTTCTGAGCATGGTCCGCATGGACCCGTATCGCCCATTTGCCAGAAGTTATCTATATCGCCGAGCCGCTGGATACGCGACATCGGCACACCTACTTGCTCGTGCCAAATAGCTTCGGCTTCATCGTCACTTTCATGAACGGTGATCCACAATTGGTCACCATCGAATCCGAAGACCTCTGTGACGAGTTCCCATGACCAAGGAATGGCGCTCTCTTTGAAATAGTCACCAAAACTAAAGTTTCCGAGCATTTCGAAAAACACAAGGTGACGCTTTGTGCGCCCAACGTCGTCGAGATCGTTGTGCTTTCCACCTGCACGAGCACACTTTTGAACGCTGACTGCCCGCTGATACGGCGGAGTTTCATCACCTACGAAATAGGGCTTAAAGGGCACCATTCCCGCAACAGTGAATAGCACGGTGGGGTCATGAGGAATAAGGCTGGCTGACTCAACCTGGGCATGGCCTTTGGCAATGAAAAAATCACGAAAAGCATTACGCACCTCATTAGCTGAATGCGGACGAGCTGGGGAACTTAACGAATTCGAGGGAGTACTCATTGCCCCAAATCTTAGCCGTTACGGCTTCGGTTGGAGTTCTGATTCACGCTCACGCATTGCACTTTGTCCTTCGTGAACGGCATCGGTGAAGCGAGAACGAACACTTCTGGAGACTTCCCCTGCGCGTACCTTGGCTCGTTGTGCAACTCGCGTTGGCGCAAGATCTTGTGCCGCAGAGACCACTCGCCTTTTTGCATAGCCGCCTCCAATGAGGGCCACTACGAAACCTGCAAAGAACCAGACCAAACGACGCATGCCTGCACCCTATCTGGCAGATTTTCTATGACTCCGCGATTTACGCTGCGGAGCCTGAGTTGGAGTAGATGTGGTGAATTTACGTAATCCACGAGACACCCCACGCACGACAGCAACGGTCTTGATGAGCGGAGAGGTAATGACCGTTCGCGCAACGCGAGAGGTATCGGCTAAGGCAGTACTCACCACTTCTGCCGAGCCTAGAACCCTATCGAAGCGCTCCAAATCTTCGCGAGCCTCATCTACAACTTCCCGTGTTTCGTCGGTGGCATCTCGCAGGTCTGCCATGAGGGGCAACACATGTGATTCAAAAAGATCGAGATCTGTGCGCAACTCTCGCAATGCAGACAAGACCTGAAGCAGCACAATGCTCAACGCAGCAAACGCCAAAGAGCACATGACCAAACCCACAATAACTGCGATATCGCGACCCGTCATAAGCTCTCATCGTAGTAGTGACGACCATCTAAAGCCTCGGGCAAATAGTCATTCGCTTGTGCTGCAGGGTTGTGCGATGTTGCAACATGTGGCGAAACGTACCCGGTGCCGTGCCCCAGGGTTTCAGCACCCTTGTAATGACCATCACGCAGAAATAGTGGCACCTCTCCAATTCCACCGTTACGCACTTCGCTCATTGCGTTCCATATTGCATTTGCCGTTGAGTTGCTTTTAGGAGCTGACGCCAAATGTATGGTTGCCTGCGCCAGATTAAGTTGCGCCTCGGGCATACCCACATGCTCTACGGCCTGAGCGCACGCAGTAGCAACCAGCAAAGAAGTGTGGTCGGCCATTCCAATATCTTCGCTCGCCAAAATAACGAGCCGACGCGCAATAAACCTTGGATCTTCACCTGCAACCAACATCCGTGCCAACCAATGAATTGCCGCATCAACTGCGGACCCGCGAATACTCTTAATGAAGGCCGAAATAACATCGTGATGATCGTCTCGGCCGTAGCGCAGTGCACTGGTGCTTAAGGCAGCTTCTACATTTTCCAATGAAACAAAGACCGAACTGCCCGATATGTTTTTTACGTCGCTGCGCGCCAGTGCACAGGCGACTTCTAACGACGTGAGAATTTGACGACCATCACCTTGCGCCCTGTCGAGAAGGTGTTTCCCAGCAACCTCATCTAGATGTGCGTTTTCAGCCGCACAACCACGTTCGACCAAAACAGATAGTTCAGACGCCGACAACGGTTCTAGATGAAACAAAGTGGAGCGACTTCGTAGCGGTGCATTGACTTCAAAAAATGGATTCTCGGTTGTAGCGCCAACAAGGACGAGTAGCCCGCTCTCTACTGCCGGAAGTAGTGCGTCTTGCTGCGAGGTGCTGAACCGATGAATCTCATCGATAAACACCATTGTACGACGCTGTTTTTCACCGAGTAAATGCTGTGCGTGAGCAATAGTTTCTCGAATATCTTTCACACCAGACGAGACAGCAGATAAGCGCACGAAGTACGCACTTGACTGCGCCGCCATTACTTCTGCAAGTGAGGTTTTCCCGATGCCGGGAGGCCCCCACAAAATAACCGATGACAACTGATCGCTTTCAATAAGCACTCGTAACGGTTTACCGATACCAACAAGATGCTCTTGCCCAACTACTTCGTCGAGACTACGCGGTCGCAAACGTGCAGCGAGAGGAGCCTGGCGCTGCAGTTGCTCTGCAGCAGATGCCGAGAACAGATTGTCGCTCGTACAAGACCTACTTCACTGCCGGAGGTAATGTACGAATACCTAGTTCATTGAGTTGAGCAGCATCAACAACAGTTGGTGCGTTGGTCATTGGGTCACTACCCGATTGGGTCTTGGGGAATGCAATAACCTCACGAATGTTGTCTTCGCCCGCAAGAATTGCTGTTAGCCGGTCGATGCCAAATGCGAAACCACCATGTGGTGGAGCACCATATTTAAATGGCTGCAAGAAGAACCCGAAACGGCGATCGGCTTCTTCGTCGCTAATGCCTAACTTGTTGAATACTTGCCGTTGCAATTCGGGCTCATGAATACGAATAGAACCCGAGCCAAGCTCCCACCCGTTCAACACAAGGTCATATGCCAAAGCACGTACACGCAGCGGCTCGGAATCGAGGTACTGCAAGTCATCGGGATGTGGATGACAAAACGGATGATGCCCAGGTTTCGGACGACCGGTCACAGCATCGATTCCGACAAATAGAGGAAAATCGACGACCCACACGTAGCGATACGGGCCTTCATGAACGGGAGGGCGTGCAATATCGTTACGCAACTGCCCAAGAACCTCACAGGTGGTGTCCCATTCGTCGGCAACAATCAGTATGAGGTCGCCCGGTACAGCGGAGAAGCGGTCACATAATGCAGCGCTTTCTGCAGCGGAAATAAACTTTGCTACAGGAGATTCAAACGTCTTTCCTTCCGCAACGCGCAACCAGACCAAACCTTTTGCACCCACCTGCTTGGCGCGGTCAGTGAGTGCGTCGAGCCTGCCTCTTCCCGATGCAGCCTGTTCAGGATACGTAGCAGCATCGACACGAATGCCCTTAATGGAAGCAGCCGTTGCAAATGCTTTGAATTCCGTCGATGCAAAAATATCGGTGAGTTCGTGCAGCTCGAGACCAAAACGAAGATCGGGTTTATCGACACCAAACCTGTTCATTGCCTCATGCCAAGTGATTTGCTCGATGGGAGGCACCGCTACACCGGTTGCAGCTTCGGCAGCAGCGGTAACAGCTTTTCCGATTGCAGCGAGCACATCGGGCTGGGTAACAAAACTCATTTCCGCATCTAATTGCATAAATTCGTACTGACGGTCTGCACGAAGGTCTTCATCGCGCAGGCATCGTGCAATTTGGAAATACCTATCGACTCCGGCCACCATCAACAACTGCTTCCACAATTGAGGTGACTGCGGCAGTGCATAGAACGAGCCCGGCTCTTTACGAGAAGGAACAAGAAACTCGCGCGCACCTTCAGGGGTGGAAGGCATCAGGAATGGTGTTTCTACCTCTACGAACTCTTGCAATTCCATTGCAGCGCGGATGGCTGAGTTGATTTTTGACCGCAACCGGATATTTTTTTGCATCCGTTCACGACGAATGTCTAAGTAGCGGAAACGCAAACGAATATTCTCATCTACATCGTCGGCGCGTGAGTCGATAGGAAACGGGGGAGGCTCAGACTCATTAAGAACCTCAACTACGCAATCACCAATTTCTATGGCTCCCGTTGGAATTTGAGTATTCAATGTGCCCTCTGGTCGTTCACGAACGACACCAGTAATGCGCACAACATACTCGGAGCGCACATCTACTGTGCGGTCAACAACGCATTGGACGATTCCGGAGTGGTCGCGAATATCAAAAAATGCTAAGTGCTCTCCGTGTTCACGGCGCCGAGACAACCAACCACATATTTGCACTGTGGTTCCGATGTGCTCGGGACGCAATTCTCCACACAAATGTGAGCGCATTGAGGTTGACTGTGAAATCATGAAATTGCCTTTCCTATTTGTGCAGCCACATGCCCTACGACAGATTCAAGGGATATTTCTTCTTGATGTCCATTGACCATTGACTTCACTGTTGCAACACCTTGAGACAATTCGTCGGTGCCAATGATGACGGCAAATGAAGCACCAGACTTGTCGGCAGCTTTCATTTGAGCCTTCATTGCCCGTGCGCCATATGAACGTTCCGACGAGAGCCCTACGTTGCGAAATTGTTGACACAACTGCAGTGCCTGCATTCCACCTGTGGTATCAATAACGAATACATCCACACGTGTGGATGGATGAGCAAAAACATTCTCGGCATCACATGCCAGAAGTGTTCGATCGAGCCCAATTGCAAAACCGATACCAGGAGTTGCAGGGCCGCCGAGATCTGCTACCAACCCGTCGTAGCGCCCACCCCCACCTACAGCGGTTTGAGCGGACTCCAAGGCAGTGGATTGAAATTCAAACGTTGTACGACAGTAATAGTCGAGCCCGCGCACCAGGCGCTCGTTGACTACATAAGCAATGCCGAGGGCGTCGAGACCTTGTTTTACTTGGGCAAAATGTGATGCAGCTTCACCGCTGAGGAAAGTACTTATTGAAGGAGCCTGCGATACGACACTTTGTTCATTCTCACGCTTGGAGTCGAGGACCCGTAGTGGGTTTCGTTGAAGCGTTGCCACACTTTCAGGACTCAATTTCTCGATATGACCCTCGAAGTACTGTGCAAGAGCATCGACGTACCGTGAGCGATCACCTGAATCGCCGAGAGAATTAATGTTCAAAACAACGTTGCGTAAACCAAGATCGTGAAAAAACTCGACAGCCAACGCAATAACTTCCACATCGAGTAGCGGGTCATCGCTCCCCAGGGCTTCAACACCTACTTGGTCAAATTGCCGATAGCGCCCATGCTGAGCACGTTCGTAGCGAAAGTTGGGGCCCCCATACCAGACCTTCCAGGGAGCCGTTGGTCGGTGCTGGGCAAATGAACGACATACTCCAGCAGTTTGTTCTGGTCGCAATGCAACGTGACGACCACCCTTATCGACAAAGTCGTACATTTCTTTGGTAACAACGTCAGTTGCATCGCCAAGCCGTTGAAAGACTCCTAGATCTTCGAACATCGGCACGACAATGTGCTGGAAACCCGCCAAAGAAACTACTGATGCAAATTTCTCTACAAAGCTGCGCCAACGTGCCGCATCGGGAGGCAAAATATCGCGAGTCCCGGGAGTTGTTTGAAACGATGGCACGACAAGAGGTTACTCGTCGGAGTCGGTCGAACCCGTGGTATTTCCCGGCAGAACCCGATATGAGTCATATACCCCATCGATGTTCTTGATGGTGCGTAGCACCGCATCGAGATGGTTGGGGTCAGCCAGTTCGAACTCAAAACGCATTTTTGCAACACGATCTAGGCCTGTTTGAGTAGTACACGCGACGATATTCACATGATGATCAGAAAGGGCATTCGCCACATCTCGCAAGAGGCGCGATCTGTCGAGTGCGACCACTTCAACACTTGCCCTAAACGTGGAACCACGCTGGTTGTCGGACCATTCCACCTCCACCACACGACTTGCCTGCTCTTGTACAAGCGCCCCGGCATTTACACAGTCGATGCGGTGCACACTGACGCCGCGACCCTTGGTGATGAACCCCATAATTTCATCACCAGGAACAGGGGTACAACATGTTGACAGTCGCACGAGCACGTCGTCGAGGCCGTCGACATGTATGGCCGGACCTTCCAGCGTGAGCCGTCGTGGACGATCGATGCGCAGGTCGGAGGCAAGAATTTCGCCGTCGGTACCCAGCTCCATCACACGGGCAATTCGCTGAGCCAAACCTCGTGCGCTCACATGGTGCTCGCCAATTGCAGCAAAGAGAGAATCCATGTCGACGTGGCCACCATCGTTGACTTCTGCCATCAGAGCATCGGAGTTCAAAATGCTGTGTACTGGAAGTCCTTCTCGGCGTAATTCCGACATGAAGTCTTCCCTACCCGCCTCAATCATTTCATCACGGCGTTCACGCGAGAACCACTGCCGAATTTTGTTTCTTGCACGGGGGCTAGCGACAAAGTTCAACCAGTCGCGCGACGGCCCAGCATCATCAGACTTTGCGGTAAATATTTCACATGTATCGCCCGAGTGCAGTTCATAATTTAACGTGACAAGCCGGCCATTTACCTTGGCCCCAACGCAAGCATGACCCACTTCGGTATGCACTGCATAAGCAAAATCGATCGGCGAAGAGTGCAGAGGTAAGGGAATTACTTTGCCCTTCGGCGTGAAAACAAACAATTCATCTTGAACGAGGTCTTCTTTTAGGCCTTCCATGAAGTGAGTAGGGTCTGCGACATCGGCCTGCCAGTCAATAATGCGGTTCAGCCAGTCAATATCGCCAGGAGCCGTGCCATCTTTGTAGGCATAGTGTGCCGCAACGCCCCACTCAGCACGATTGTGCATTTCGCGAGTACGAATTTGCACCTCTAACGGCTTGCCTTCTGGGCCAATGACCGTGGTGTGCAAAGACTGATACAAGTTGAATTTAGGCATTGCAATGTAGTCTTTGAAACGACCTACCACTGGTTTCCAACGCCCGTGAATACAACCCAAAGCCCCGTAACAATCTTTAACAGAATCTACGATGATGCGCACTGCGACAAGATCGAAAATCTCGTCGAATTCACGACTCTTCTGCACCATCTTTTCGTAAATACTCCACAGGTGCTTACCGCGACCAGTGACTTCTGCTTTAATACCCAATTCAGAAAGTTTGATTTGTACGTCTCCGACTACCTTGGCTAGGTACACCTCCCTTTCTGGAGTACGTGTACCTACAAGATGGTCTAACTCTGCAAATCGCTTGGGGTAGATGGCCGCAAATGACAGATCTTCCAATTGCTGCTTCATTTCTTGCATACCTAAGCGATGAGCAAGCGGAGCGTAAATATCGAGCGTTTCATGTGCAATGCGCTGTTGTTTTTCTACCGACATTCCTGCAAGGGTTCTCATGTTGTGCAACCGGTCGGCGAGCTTGATGACCAACACGCGAATGTCGCGCGCCATAGCAACCAACATTTTGCGCATCGTTGCGGCTTGTTGGGCTTCCTTCGAGTCGAACTGCAAACGTTCTAGTTTGGTAACGCCATCCACAATACTTGCGACTTCTCTACCAAAATCACGTTCTACTTCTTCTAAGGTAATTTCTGTGTCTTCAACAGCGTCGTGCAACAGCGCAGCTGCAAGCGAAATGTCGTCGAGCCCAATGTCGGCAACAATTTTTGCGACCGCAATTGGGTGGTTAATGTACGACTCGCCACTTCCCCGCAGCTGATGCTGGTGCGCACCTCGCGCAGTGACGTATGCCTTGTTGATAAGCGCAATTGATGCTTTTGGATGGCGCGACCGATAGGCCGCAAGCAGCGGTGCAAGTTCTT
>CAMBPP010000012.1 GCA_945869715.1 Bifidobacterium breve | reverse complement strand
GAAGAAGCCATCAAAGTGCTTGTTGAAGCAATTGAGCGTGCCGGGTACACACCAGGAACCGATATTGCCGTAGCGCTCGACCCCGCCATGAGTGAACTCTTTCGAGATGGAAAATACCATCTCACCGGTGAAGGAAAAGTTCTCACTTCACAAGAACTCGCTGTGTGGTGGACCTCACTTGTGAACAAATATCCCATTGTCTCTATTGAAGATGCAATGTCTGAAGACGATTGGGCCGGCTGGTCAACACTCACGCAAGCAATTGGATCCCAGGTGCAACTTGTGGGCGACGACCTTTTTGTTACCAACGCCCGCCGCCTGCGCATGGGCATCGACCAATATGTGGCCAACAGCGTGCTCATTAAAGTGAACCAAATTGGCACACTGACAGAGACCTTGGAAACCGTTGAGTTGGCAACTCGTCACCAATACACAAGTGTCATCAGCCACCGCAGCGGCGAAACCGAAGATGCCACCATTGCCGACCTGGCTGTTGCCACCAACTGCGGGCAAATTAAAACAGGTGCGCCAGCACGTAGCGACCGTGTTGCGAAGTACAACCAACTTCTGCGTATTGAAGAGATTCTGGGTGACAGCGCTGCATTCCGCGGTCGCGACGCCCTCGCCCCGTTGCGATAAGCCTTGAAACGCCAATGACACCATATTGAGGTGTTCACACGGCACAATAGGAGCATGCCTACACGCTCATCTGTTCGCGATCTCACGCGACCCGTCCATGTAGACCACAAGCTTTTCCAGCGTGCCATTTCACGCAATATCACTCTCACCGTTTCTGTTGTCATCCTTGCAGCACTTGCCGTTGCTCTCATCGGACTCCCCGTGAAGGGTCTCTTCAGCCAGCGCAGCGATATCACCCAACGCCAACAAGAATTTGCGGCTCTCGAAGACGCCAACGAACAACTGCAAACTGAAATTCAGCGGTTACGGACCCCTGAAGGTATTCGAGAAACTGCTCGCAAGGAACTGGGTTATCTCCTTCCCGGTGAAAAGCGTCTTGCCCTCTTAGAAGCCCCCGCCCTCAACCCCACACTCCCCGCAGGGTGGCCATACAACGTTGTTGCGAATATTCTCGCCGTTCGAGCCGCTGCAGCGCAGAAAAATGGGGCTCAACAGCCCGGATCTTTGGGTCCACTTCTGCAACCCTAGAAACCTTCTGTAGTGTTTGAGGAAGTTAGTCAGTCAAGATCATTCAGTTCACAGGGGGCCCTCATGGGTGGAAGTATTCTCGGTAACCGCGTCATTCGTAAAGAAGACCCAAAGTTTCTCACCACAGGTGGCGAATACGTTGACGACCTGCAACACGAACCGCATCTCATGGGCGCCGCGCACGTTACATATGTACGCAGCAGTGTTGCTCACGGCGTCATTACCGGCATCGATACTTCCGATGCATTGAATTCTCCTGGCGTCATTGCTGTCTTCACTGGCGACAGCCTCGACCTTCCGGAAATGCCTGCAACTTTTAACCCCATGGCAAAGCGCACATTGCTTGCTCGCACAAAGGTTCGTTATGTTGGCGAACCAGTTGCTGCTGTTATTACTGAAACACGCGAACAAGGTGAAGACGCTGCAGAACTCGTCATCGTCGATTACGACGTGCTTCCTGCGCTCATCGACATTGAAGAATCAATGGCAAGCACAAACCTCATTTACGAAGAATGCGGCAGCAACGTTGTATTCGATACCACCGCTCTTGGCATGCCCGACAACACAGGCGACGCCATTTTTGCAGACTGTGAAGTAGTAGTAAAAGGTCGTTTCATTAACCAACGCGTTGCACCGTGCCCACTTGAAGTACGTGGTTCTGCAGTTGCTTGGGTCGATGGTCGCCTCTTTCAGTGGTTGAGCACTCAACACGCCCAAGGTGCCCGCGAAGGCTTAAAGGCAGCACTTGGCCTCGACGACACTCAAATTCGTGTCATTACTCCCGACGTTGGTGGCGGCTTCGGTGCCAAAATCGGTGTATACCCCGAAGAAATGCTTCTGGGCATACTCTCTAAAAAAATTGGCCGTGCATTGCGCTGGCGCGAAACTCGTAGCGAGAGCATGGTTGGTCTTGGTCATGGTCGCGCTCAAGTTCAATACGTCACCATTGGCGGTACTCGTGCAGGAAAAGTGCAGGCATACCAAATGCAGGTTTTCCAAGATTCAGGTGCATGGGTCGACATGGGAACAATTCTTGCTCCGTTTATGACGCGACCAATGTCGTCAGCTGTTTACGACATCCCCGTCATCGAAGTGCGTACAACTTCTGTTGTCACCAACACAACACCAACCACTGCATACCGCGGTGCCGGACGCCCGGAAGCAACCGCTGCTGCAGAGCGTGCAATGGACATGTTTGCTGCTGAAATTGGTAAAGATCCTGTAGATGTTCGCCGCATGAACCTCATTCCCAAGTTCATGCATAACCACACCACTTCTATTGGCCAGAACTACGACGTTGGCGACTACGAAGGTGCGCTCGACAAAGCTCTCGCAGCTGCTAACTACACAGAGTTGCGTGCCGAACAAGCTCGACGCCGCGCTGCTGGTGGTGCAAAGCAACTAGGAATTGGCGTGTCGGTTTATGTTGAAATCACTGGTGGCGTTCCGCCAATGAGTGAAGCTGCAAAAATTGAAGTCTTAGAAAACGGACGCGCAGTGGTATACACCGGAACAAGCCCTCACGGCCAAGGTCATGCCACTTCATGGTCAATGATTGCTGCAGAGCAAACCGGTATTCCTATGGACATGATCGATCTTGTATGGGGCGATACCGACCTCGTTCCTGTTGGTGGAGGCACCATGGGCTCGCGTTCATTGCAACAAGGTGGAGCCGCTGTTAACCAGGTTTCTATTGAGCTTGTCGATAACGCAAAGAAAATTGCTGCTCGCTTGCTTGAAGCAAACGAAGCAGACGTTGTGCTCGACAAAGACCGTGCCGTTTTCCACGTTGCAGGAACCCCTGCTGTGGCAAAAAGTTGGGCCGATATTGCCCTTTCTTTGAAAGGTGAGGGCGGGCTTGTGCAAGAAGGTGTCTTCATTGCAGAAGGCGCAACTTTCCCCTTTGGCGCACACGTTGCCGTTGTTGAAGTCGATACAGAAACTGGCAAGGTCAAGCACCTTCGCCACGTTGCTTGCGACGATGCAGGTCGTGTTCTTAACCCACTTCTTCTTGAAGGACAAATTCACGGTGGAGTTGCCCAAGGCACAGCACAAGCATTGTTAGAAGAAGTGCGCTACGACGCCGATGGTAACCCCATCACTTCAAACCTGGCCGACTATGCATTCATCTCCGCTGCAGAGCTTCCTAGCTTTGAAGTGGTGCACATGGAGACACCAACATTCCTGAACCCACTCGGCGCAAAAGGCATCGGAGAGTCAGGAACAATTGGCTCTACACCGGCAGTGCAATCGGCTGTTGTTGATGCTGTTTCACACCTTGGTGTGCGCCACATCGACATGCCCACCACCGCAGAACGCGTGTGGCTAGCTATTGCCGCTGTAAAATAATTCACACCTCTTCGGAGGTCAATGATTGCAGTAAGCAACTATTCAGGTGGCAGTGTGGGTGAATGACTTCCCCCATTATTGCTACCGGTCTTCAACGCTATTTCGGATCCAAAGATGAACCCATTAAGGCCGTCGATGGCGTTGACCTCGAAGTCAAAGAAGGCGAGATCTTTGGCTTTCTTGGACCAAACGGCGCGGGCAAAAGCACCACAGTGCGCATGCTCACCACCCTTTTGCGACCAACCGCGGGTCAGGCATTTGTTGCTGGCTACGACATTATGAAAGATGCCGACAAAGTTCGGCGCAGCATTGGTGTTGCATTGCAAGATGCGGCAATTGACCCGCTCATGACTGGCAATGAACTGCTCGAATTACAAGCGGTTTTGTACGGCATTCCAGCAAACCAAATGAAAAAGCGTGCCGACGAGCTTCTTGAGCGCGTGGGTCTTACCGCTGCGGCCGACCGTCGTGTTGGTACGTACTCGGGCGGAATGCGTCGTCGCCTCGACCTTGCGTTGTCGCTCATTCACCAGCCCACCGTGCTCTTTCTCGATGAACCCACCACCGGCCTCGACCCTATGAGTCGACTCACTTTGTGGGAAGAGGTAAAGCGCTTGAACAATGAAGGCACCACGGTATTGCTCACCACGCAGTATCTGGAAGAAGCCGACCAACTAGCCGACCGCATTGCAATTATCGACCACGGAAAAATAGTTCGCGAAGGAACGCCTCGCGACTTGAAAGCACAAGTGGGCGCGCCCACATTACTCATTACCGTGGCAACACATCTCGTAGATACCGCGACCCAAGTGCTGAAGGAATTTGGCGACATGCGCCCCACTGCCGAAGGAACTCTTGGCGTAGGTCTCAATGCCGGAGTGGAAGCAGTAACCGACGTTGTTCGTCGCCTCGATGAATCGGGCATTCGCGTTCAGCATCTTGAACTCAATGAGCCGAGCCTCGACGACGTCTTTGCCGAAGCAACTGGCTACCGCCTAGAAGGCGCAAAGCAATGACCGCAACTCTTACCGTGCAGTCCACTGCAGCAATGAATCACAACTGGCGCATTGGATTTCGTCAGACAGTTGCCATGTCGAAACGCTCGATACTTGCATTAGTTCGCCAACCCGCACTCGTTGTTCCCTCAATGATATTTCCATTGTTTTTCGCCGCGCTTGGCACTTCATCTTTTGGTCGCGCAATCAATCTTCCTGGGTTTCCAAAAGTCGATTCATTTCTCGATTTCAGTTTGGCTGGCACCATTGTTCAAGGCGTTCTCTTTGGTTCAGTGCAAAGCGGAAGCGCGCTTGCAACCGATATAGAAAATGGCTTTTTTTACAGGTTGATGGCGGCACCATCATCGCGATTAAGCATCCTTGTAGGCCGCCTCGCTGGTGCTGCGGCATATGGGGCTTTTCAAACGCTCTTTTTCTGTTTACTGTTGTTGCCCTTTGGCATGAGCATCAAGGGCGGCCCGTTGGGTGTTCTCGTCATGGTCGTCAGTGGTGGGCTCATTGCAATTGCTATTAGTGGCTTTATGGCAGCTGCTGCACTGAAAACTGGTTCGTCAGAAGCAGTACAAGGAATTTTCCCCCTCGTATTCATCATGCTGTTTTTTTCTAGCGCCTTTTTCCCGCGCCAAACTATGAGCGGGGCGTACAAACACATTGCCGACTTCAACCCTATTTCGCATCTCATTGAAGGAATGCGCGACTTATGCATTGACGGCCTCAGTAGCGGCGCCATTGCACGCGCAATTTTGGTGCCAATTGCAATCATGATTGTTTCTTTTACTGTTGCTTTACGAGCACTCGCACAAAGGATCACTGCACAATGAACGCGACATCTACTTCTGAATTCGCCGGAACAACAATGCGTAGTGCCTCTGCACTATCTATGCGAGCTCTACGCAATACACGTCGACTGCCGTCTACTTTCTTGCCAACACTTGCAATGCCAATTTTTCAAAGCATCGCATTTGCTGGCACCTTTTTTGCCATCACCAAAGTTCCAGGTTTCCCTACAGATCGCAGCATCAACTGGTACATGCCACTCGCAGTGTGTATGGGTTCTGCCTTTGGTGGCGTCGGGCTTGGTTTCTCGGCCATCAAAGACATCGAAAATGGATTCTTCGACCGGTTACGCATGGCTCCCACTCCCCGACGTTCCCTCATCATTGGGCCACTCATTTCATGCTGGGTGCGCACCTTGGTTGTCGTCACAATCGTTCTTCTCGTGAGCTTCGGTTTTGGAGCACGACTCACCTCCGGTTTCGTTGGACTAGTCATGCTATACATCTCAGCAATTGGGCTGTCCACTGTGGCTGCAGGTTGGGGTCTTGGCATTGCTTTTCGTTTCCGCGACATGCGCGGAGCCGCCATCATGCAACTGACGTTATTCCTCACGATGTTTTTGTCTTCTGCGCAAACACCTCTCAATATCATGACCGGGTGGCTGCACACCGTTGCCCGCTATAACCCGGCGACGAACATCTTGCGATTATCTCGCCAGGGGTTCCTCGGAGATGTCACCTGGGACGGCGTTTGGGGCGGTCTCGTTGCCCTTGTAGGCCTTTCTGTGCTCACTTTATGGTTTGCACGCCGTGGGCTCGATTCGCTCGACCGCTAAAGGGGCCATTTCGGGTTCCTTCTCCCGAGTTGCTGCCACTACAATTGAGGCATAATAGGTGCGGCAACCAGAGCGTTGCGTAAAGGGGAACCATGAAGATCAGCGTCACTGTTAACGGTCAGACTCACGAAAGTGATGTAGAGCCACGTACTTTGCTCGTCCAATATGTGCGTGAAGACCTTGGTCTCACCGGCACCAACATCGGTTGCGATACTTCTAGCTGCGGCGCATGCTCGCTCCACCTCGATGGTGAAGCAGTGAAGAGCTGCACAGTTCTTGCCGTGCAAGCCGATGGCTCGCAGGTCACCACTATTGAAGGTTTGGTCACCGACGGCAAAATGCATCCGATGCAAGATGCCTTCATGCAAAATCATGGCCTGCAGTGCGGCTTTTGCACTCCCGGAATGGTCATGGCGGGCATCAGTTTGTTAAACGAAAACCCAAACCCAACAGAAGACGAAGTGCGTATGGGTCTTGAGGGCAACCTCTGCCGTTGCACTGGATACCACAACATTGTTCAATCCATTCTTGCTTGTGCAAAGGGCGGCAAATAATGATTCCTTCACTTTTCGACTACAAGCGCGCATCAAGTGCAGCGGAAGCCATCAGCCTGGTGTCCGAGTACGGCGAAGATGCCAAGTTCCTTGCAGGTGGGCACTCACTCCTCCCACTCATGAAATTGCGCCTCGCAGCGCCAAGCGTGCTCGTCGACATTGGTCGCTTAAAAGATCTTTCCTACATCACCGATGCTGGTAGCTACATTGCCATTGGTGCGCTCACGCGTCACATGGACGTTGAAACTTCACCAATCGTGAAGCAACATGTTCCACTTCTCGCATGTGCAGCAGGCCATGTTGGCGACCCGCAAGTGCGTCATCGCGGCACCATTGGCGGCTCTATTGCTCACGCCGACTCTGCCAGCGACCTTCCTGCAACCACTCTTGCGCTCGGAGCAACATACGTTGTTCAAGGCGCATCGGGAACTCGTGAAATTGCAGCAACCGATTTTTACAAGGGCTTCCTTGAATCGGCATTGCAACCCGATGAAATGCTCACCGAAATTCGCGTTCCCAAAATGAACGGTGCCGGGTGGAGCTTCCAGAAGTTCAATCGTCGCGCTCAAGATTGGGCCATTGTTGGCGTTGCTGCATGGCGCGGTAATGGTGGTTCTGGTGTTGCGCTTGTCAACATGGGTTCAACGCCAGTTCTTGCAACAGATGTAGCAACCGCCTTGGCTTCTGGCGCATCGGTTGCCGATGCCGCAGAACTCGCTGCTGCACAAGCCGACCCACAAAGCGACCTCAACGCAAGCGCTGAATACCGCGTGCATCTTGCCAAGGTGCTCGTGCGTCGCGCGCTTGAAGAGGCCACGAAGTAACTCCTGTGCAGTTGCGGTACCTCCGCACCGCTGCGCTCATTGCATACGTCATTGCATTTATTTGGTCGGGTGTCACCTACGGCATCCCCACCGATCGCATTGCTGTTCTTGCATGGGTGCTCGGTGGCTTTGTCACAGGAAACCTAGGAAAACCACGACTCAGTCAATTGCTGATGTTGCGCGACTTTGGCCTCTTTGTGGCCATGTGGTTCGCCTATGACTACAGCCGCGGGATAGCTGACCAACTTGGCATGCCCATTCAAGTTTTCGCGCCTCGTAACGTTGACAGGTTCTTCTTCTTTGGCACCGACCCCAACGTGTGGATGCAACGCCATTTCTATGAAGCCGCTTCAGTGCGCTGGTACGACATTGCTGGTTCCATGGTTTACTTCACCCACTTTTGTGTACCTATGGGCGCCGCCGTTGCGTTATGGATTCGTAACCGAGACCAATGGGTGCGCTACATGCGCCGACTTGCCACTGTTCTTTTTATGGGCGTTGCAACGTTCATCGTTTTTCCTACTGCCCCACCCTGGATGGCCGCCCGCGATGGTCATCTGTCGGGCAAGTTGGTACGGCCGGCGGTACGTGGCTGGAGCCATCTTGGCCTTAACACAGTCTCGAACGTTATTGAACGTGGCCGCGAAGTGGTGAACCCCGTGGCAGCAGTGCCAAGTTTGCATGTGGCTTTTTCACTTCTCGTCATTTTGTTTTTTGCACCAAAACTCCCGAAGTACCTCAAACCATTAGTAGTTATTTTCCCAGTGTGCATGATGGCGACCTTGGTCTACTTCGGAGAGCACTACATCATTGACGGCGTTTTAGGCGTTCTCTATGTGCTCATTGCATTTCGCTTTTGGGACAACTACGAATCCCGCCCTAAGGGTTTCAGGTCTCTTAAGCAGTGAACTGCACTGCGGCACGCTCAGCAATGAACGGCCCCAGTACTTCCTTACGCACACGGTTGTGTTCTGGGTGCGTGTCATAAATACGCCAGTCATCTTCTGAATCAAACTCAGCTACCACAACAAAATCGAAGTTTGTAGGTGCGCTCACACCGGCATCTGGGCCGAAGCGATATTTCTTTACTTCCGTTACGTGCTGCGACAATGCCTTCAGAGTTTCTGAAATCACACCAATTTGTTCTGGAGAAATATTTTCATTCCAACGAAATGCAACTACGTGAATAAACATTTGGTCCTTACTGCAAACCAGCGAACTGGCCGCCATCGATATTGATACTTGCGCCTGTAATGAATTTGGCTTGCTGGCTTGCAAGAAATGCAACTGCTTCTCCGAAATCGCCAGGGTCACCCACAAATCCGACAGGAATACTCGTTGCCATTGCTTCTAATGAACTTCCGTACACACCCTTAATGCGATCTGTGGCATGAACACCTGGTTGAACAGTATTTACTGTGATTCCCATTGCCGCCACATCGCCGGCCAACGATTTCAAATATCCAGTGACTCCCGCGCGCGCAGTATTCGAAAGTGCAATTTGTGGAATGGGTTGGCGAACCGAAATAGAAGTAATTGCGATAATGCGACCCCACCCCGTTTCACGCATACTTGGCAGCGCCGTTTGACACATTGAAATGACCGACAAAAGACTGAGCTCAAGAGCCATTGAGTACATTTCAATTGGCATGTCGATTGCATTTCCTGGAGGAGGTCCTCCACCATTTGTCACCAAGATGTCAACCCCGCCAAGTCGGCTCATCGCGTCTTCCACAAATGCACGAGCACCTTTTTGCTCCGATACATCGTGCGTTATGCCAATGCACCCATGCCCCACTGTCGCTACAGCAGCATCGAGCCGCTCTTTGTTGCGCCCACAGATGACTACGTGAGCGCCATTAGCTGCCAACGACACTGCGCTTGCGAGACCCAACCCAGAAGTTCCTGCTGCAACAACAGCTTTTTTGCCCACGATTCCTAAATCCATATGAAGACATTACTGAATATTGATGGCGCTGCACGTAGCTCGATGAGTGCGGTAAGGTGGCTATTACCTAGGGGTGAGAACAATGGACAATCCAGCTATCGACATGCGTCATCTCGACGCAATTGCTGACGCAGATCCGTATCCATACTGGTATGACGATGCCGACGAGCCCGACTCCAATCCAACACTCGTACGTACCGAAAGTTGCGATTTGTGCATTGTTGGAGGCGGATATACCGGGCTCTGGACCGCCATCATTGCAAAAGAGCGCGACTCATCACGTGACGTCATTCTCATCGACGCTCACGAAGTGGGGTCTGCTGCAAGTGGGCGCAATGGCGGCTTCATGGATTCATCACTTACCCACGGTGTAGCAAATGCTCAGCAGCGCTTCCCCAATGAAGTCAACGTCTTGGAAGAACTGGGCCTGCAGAACCTTAACGAAATTGAATCGGCCATTCGCCGTTACAACATCGACTGCGACTATGAGCGCACCGGCGCAATTGATGTTGCAACGAGCTCGCACCCCGCCTCGTACCTTGCAGAACTTCGTGACGATTACCAACAACTCCGTTCACTTGGGCAATCTGTTGAATGGCTCGATCAAGAGACATTGCGCAGCCAGGTGCACTCACCCACCTACTCGGGTGGCCTCTGGCGTAAAGATCGTGCCGCGCTGATAGACCCCGCTCGCCTTGCATGGGGTTTGAAAACCGCAGCGGAATCTTTGGGTGTTCGCATCTATGAAGACAGCAAAGCAATAAGTGTTGAAAAAGACGGTATTGGTGTTTTGGTTGATACCCCACTTGGCCGAGTGCGTGCCGGAAAAGTTGCACTAGGAACAAACGCTTTTAAACCACTGCTCAAGCGTTTAGGTCACTATGTTGCACCTGTTTACGACTATTGCCTCGTCACCGAGCCGCTCACGCCGGCACAACTTGCCAGCATTGGATGGCAAAATCGACAAGGCATATCCGATATTCCCAATCAATTTCATTACTACCGCCTGACCGCCGACAATCGCATTTTGTGGGGCGGCTACGACGCTATGTATTACTTCGGCGGGAAGATGAATACAGAACTCGAATCACGCCCCGAGTCATGGGCACTTCTCTCGCAACACTTCTTCCAAACATTTCCACAACTCGAAGGCGTACGGTTTTCCCATGCATGGGGTGGTGCAATTGATACCTGCACACGCTTCAGCGTTTTTTGGGGTCGCGCAATGGGTGGACGTGTTGCATATGCACTCGGTTACACGGGTCTCGGCACAGCTTCTACGCGATTCGGAGCAGAAGTAATGCTCGATCTCCTCGACGGACGTCGTAGCAAAGCCACTTCAACAAAATTTGTTCAAGACAAACCCCTTCCCTTTCCGCCTGAGCCATTCCGTTTTGCAGGTATTCAAGCCACTCGATGGTCACTGGATAGAGAAGATAAAACGGGCAAGCGAAATCTGTGGTTGAAGTCGCTCGACCGTCTCGGTTTAGGCTTCGACACCTAGTTTTCGGCGCAGATTGTTGCGTAAAACGGGCCATACGGCACTGCGAACCCTTAGGATTTATGGGTAATGGCGTATCTTTCCGACGTCCCACGGACTCCCGACGAAGTGCGCAACGCACTCACTGCACATGACTACCTCGTTGACGACGGTATTGCTACTGCAGTTTTTCTTGCTCTCACTTTGAATCGTCCACTTCTCCTTGAAGGTGAAGCTGGCGTTGGCAAAACAGAGCTTGCAAAAGTAATTGCCGAAGCGCGCAACGCAGAACTCATTCGCTTGCAGTGTTATGAAGGCATCGACATCAGCCAGGCCGTGTACGACTGGGACTACTCGCGTCAACTTCTTCACCTTCGTGCGGCAGAAGCTTCAGGCGAAGCAGCTGGCAGTGGAACAGCTCGTTTAGAAGAAGAGCTGTACAACGAAAAGTTCCTGCTGAAGCGCGCGCTTCTCAGAGCAATTGAACCAACAAATGGCCCAACACCCGTTCTTCTCATCGATGAAATTGACCGCGCCGACGATGAGTTCGAGGCCTACCTCCTTGAAGTTCTCTCCGATTTTCAAATCACCATCCCTGAACTTGGCACTTACCGCGCAACAACGCCACCAGTTGTCATTCTCACGTCAAACCGCACCCGCGATGTTCACGATGCGCTGAAGCGCCGCTGCCTATACCACTGGGTCGACCACCCAGGTTTTGATCGTGAAGTAGCCATTGTCAAGCTGCGCGTACCCGATATTTCTACGGTGCTTGCTCGGCAAGTAGCTGGCGCCGTTGAAGCACTGCGTGAAATGCAGCTCTATAAGCCACCCGGCATTGCTGAAACGATCGATTGGGCGACTGCTCTGGGCAAATTGGGAGCACAAGAACTCAACGAAGCATTTGTTGACTCAACACTTGGTGCAGTCTTGAAGTACCGCGAAGATCATGCAAGAGTTCGCGAGACCGGAGTGAACGCTCTCGTCAAGCAAGCCCTTGAACGCGGCGCATTTCACGGCTAGTAATGACCACACTTTCTTACACCGCATCTAGTGCAGAGGAAATGGCCGTTGCATTTGCTCGCGTTTTGCGCGGAGTTGACGTAGTTGCTCCTGTCGACAGTGTTCTTACTTTTGTCAAAGCTCTGCACAGAGTTGGCATCGACGAACAATCAAATGTTTATTGGGCTGCACATTCCACTCTCATTCGCCGGCCCGAAGACCGCGAAGTCTTTGATCGTGCATTTCGTGTCTTTTGGGAACACCGTTTTTCGGAAAACATTGAGGAAGAAGTTGAAACTCTCCGCATTGAACTAGCTGTTGATGACGACGAAGGCGACGGCGACGGCGAGGCAGAACCCAGTGATGCAGACCTCACTTTGACCCTGCGATTTTCTGCCGTTGAATCACTTCGTAAAAAAGATTTCGCCGAATACTCACACGACGAACTGCGTCTCGCACAAGACCTTATGCAACAGTTGCGCCTCGCTGGCCCTACGCGAAGGTCTCTACGTACACGGCGCGCAAAGAATCATCAACACGCCCCCGACCTGCGCCGTACCGTACGGGCTTCATTACGCACAGGTGGTGAACCTATTCGCAGATACTGGCGAGAGCCCGACGAAAAAATGCGCCGCCTCGTTCTGCTTCTCGATATTTCAGGCTCAATGGAACCCTATTCGCGAGCATTTTTGCGCTTCGTTCATGCGGCAGTTGTCGGCCGTCGTCGCGTGGAAGCTTTTACGTTCGGAACGCGACTGACCCGCCTCACGAAAGAACTGTCGGCACGCGACCCCGACTATGCCCTCACCCGTGCGAGTGAGCAAGTAGCCGACTGGAGCGGCGGCACGCGCCTTGGTGAATGCTTACGCACATTCAACGATTCTTGGGGTGTTCGTGGCATCGCTCGCGGCTCCATTGTGGTGGTGCTCTCTGATGGTTGGGACCGTGGCGACCCCGAAGTGTTGTCGGAACAAATGGAACGCCTTCACCGAGTTGCTCATCGCATTATTTGGGTGAACCCGCTGAAGGTCACCCCTGGCTATGCACCCCTAGCAAAAGGCATGGCCGCCGCACTCGCCCACACCGACGACTTTGTAGAAGGCCACTCTGTAGATGCCTTAAATGAGTTGTGCAGAATTATCGCGAACTTGGAATAGCACAATCCGTACCATTCCTTCAGTCCGTACACTTTGAGCATCTATGCGTGAACTTTTCAACGACTTCGCACAATGGCATCAGCGTGGCTTACGGGTTGCCGTTGCACGAGTAATTGACGTTGAAGGCTCTGGCCCGCGTGAGCCAGGAGCCGCCATGGCTGTTGCCGAAAATGGTGAAGTAGTGGGCTCAGTTAGTGGTGGTTGTGTTGAAGGTGCAGTAGTGAGTGAAGCCCTTGCCATTTTGGCTGGCGAAAAATCTCCAGGCATCATCACCTTTGGCTATTCCGACGATGAAGCCTTTGCCGTTGGTCTCACTTGTGGCGGCATCATTCATCTCTTCATACAGCCGCTCGATGCATATCTTGAAAATTCGTCTGTGCAGTCACTTGCCGAGCGAACAGCACAGCAAACTCCTGTTGGGCTCGCGACAATTATTGAAGGCCCACACGTTGGATCATGGCTCATTGTTTCTCCACAACTCCCCCCAATGGGTTCGCTTGGCAATATTGAGCTCAACCGCATTGTTGCTCGCGACACGCTCGGTGAACTTGAGGCTGGCACAACGGGAGTTCGGCATTATGGCGCCGATGGCCAAACAACTCCTGAAGACCTCGACGACACGCCCATGGTGAAAATATTTGTGGAAAGTTTTGCACCACCTCCACACATGTGGATTTTCGGTGCAGTCGACTTCACCGCAGCACTTGCCCGAGTGGCGAAAATTCTTGGCTACCACGTCACCGTTTGTGATGCGCGGGAGGTTTTCGCTACTCGACGACGTTTCCCCATGGCCGATGAGGTTGTTGTTACCTGGCCAAACGCTTATTTTGAGAGTCACGGCAAGTCACTCACTGCGCGCGATGCGGTGTGCGTTCTTACACACGATGCAAAATTTGATGTGCCTGCTATTCAAGGTGCATTAGGCACAAAAGCTGGGTACATCGGGGTCATGGGCTCGCGCAAAACTCACACGAAACGAATAGAACGACTCGCTATTGCAGGGGTCACCTCGCCCACCGACCTCACTCGGCTCATGTCGCCAATAGGTCTCGACCTTGGTGCCAGAACGCCTGAAGAAACCGCTATTTCCATCTGTGCAGAAATTATTGCTCAACGCACTGGGCGCCAATCGCCGTCGTTAAAAGACGCCAGCGGTCCTATTCACTGACAAAAGTGAAACTTCCGGATTTCCAAATTTAACGCGTGGAATTTGTTTCCAGTTGATGCGACCAAGACGCACACCTAAATTTTCACGTGCCGAATGCAGCACCGCATCGCCCACCCCGAGATACATCATGGTGTGACCCGGATACCAAACGACGTCACCAGGCAGAGCATCTTTTTGTTCTACATCGCGAGAAGATTCCCATTGCCGTTTCGACTGTAACGGTAAAGCAATTCCTACTTGTTTCCACGCAAAGGCAACCAGCCCAGAGCAGTCGAGTCCTTTTTTCGGATTATCGGAACCATATTCGTAACCGACGCCCAATGTTGTTAGACCAGCAATGAGTGCCATCTGGTGTTTTAACGATGCCTGTGACCAGGCTTCCAACATTGCTGCACGCGACTCGTTCACGCGAGCAGCTACACGTGTAACTAATGCAGCACGGAATATTTGATATTGGGCGAAATTTTCCGTAGTTGGTACTTCAATGAAAGTGGCAATTGCAAAGAGTGCTTCACTTGCAATTGTTTTCGCTGCATCGAACCGCGGACGTGCATCTTTTGTAAGCAACTGTGGTTCTCGCCATGTGGTTTGCACCACTGCTGGCGGCACCACCACTGCAGTTCCTGCAGCATGCGCAGCGGAACTTGAACCCACCACAAGACCACACGTAATGGTTGCAACAGCCAAAGCACGTTTTCCCCCGCGGGCGAGAGAAATGCCCCCGAAATAGATGCGACGTGAATGCGACATAAGGACCCCCCACACCGTAGTGATAAATTGAAGTGTGTCCACGTCTCAACAGTTGCCAGCTACCACCGTGGCTGTCTTGCTTGCCGCTGGAGCGGGCAGCAGGTTTGCAGGGAGCACCCACAAACTCCACAGCATGCTGCGTGGGCAAAGTGTCCTCTCCCACGCCGTCAACTCGGCAGTAGTGGCTGGGTTCAGCCAAATATTTGTGGTGTGGGGTGCAGTTGAGCCTTTGACCGATGTCACCTCTCATCCTCACGTCACCTTGATTCATAACCCAGGGTGGCAAACCGGCCAGGCCAGTTCGCTGCAGGCAGGTATTCAAGCAGCCCTCACAGTGGGAGCCACTGCGATGGTGGTGGGTCTAGGCGACCAACCCTTTGTCAGGCCAGCCGATTGGGTCGCTGTGGCCTCCTCAGGCTCCCCCATTGCTCAGGCCCTATATGTGCAACCAGATGGTCAGAAAACACCGGGAAACCCCGTCCTCCTCGTCGCCGAAGTGTGGCCGCTACTACCAACCCAAGGAGATTTAGGGGCACGAAATCTCATCAGCAGTCGCCCCGAACTCGTAGAGCAAGTACTCTGCTCGGGGTCACCTTTTGATATCGACACGATTGAGGATCTCAACCAATGGAACTAAATCATCACTTCACCGTCAATGTGCCCGTCGCCGAGGCATGGAAAATTCTCACCAACGTTGAACTCATTGCGCCGTGCCTGCCAGGAGCACAGTTGCAAGAAGTTGAGGGCGATACCTACCGCGGCGTGGTGAAAGTGAAAGTTGGGCCTATTCAGGCACAGTTCAAAGGTCAGGCTTCTTTCCTTGAGCGCAATGATGTTGACCACAAGGCAGTGCTGAAAGGCGAAGGTCGTGACACAGGCGGAAAAGGAAACGCGTCAGCGCTCATTACCGCACAACTCACCAGCATTTCTCCTACCAGCACAAAAGTTGAAGTGAACACCGACCTTGCTGTTACTGGCAAAGTTGCGCAGTTTGGTCGCGGCGCAATGGCCGACATCAGCGACAAATTGCTTGCACAGTTTTCCCAAAACCTCAACACGCTTATTTCTGAGATTCCGACCGAAACAGCAGCAGAACCTGTAGCGGCAGAAGTCGTCGAGCCAACCACATCAGCTGAGCCTGTTGTGCGCAAAATTGACTCCCCTGAAGCAGTCCCCCTTAACTTGCTCGATGCAGCAGGCTCAACAATGTTGAAGCGTGCACTGCCAGTCATAGCCGGAATTGCTGTGCTCATTATCGTCCTTATTGCAGTGCTCTAAAAGATCCACTGAATTGTTTCGTGGCATCACTCGCCGATATTGAGCGCGTGACAGAACTCTTGGGGAGATCTCCGCAAGGCGACTTTGAAGTAGTCGTACGCAGCAGTAACGGCGACCCCATTGTTGTTCAAAACGCACCTCTACTTTTTGATGGAACGCCTATGCCCACATTGTTTTGGTTGGTAGGGAAAAAGGAATATGTCGCAGTAGCGCGCCTCGAGTCAACAGGTGGCGTCGATCAGTCTGAGGCTGAAATTGCCGAAGAAGACATTGCTTCAGCACATCTGCGTTACCAAGTGTTACGCGACTCACTATTGCCACCACAACACATGGGGCCCAAACCAAGTGGTGGTGTTGCTGGAACACGTCGTGGTGTGAAGTGTCTTCACGCCCACTACGCATGGTTTCTTGCAGGCGGCGACGACCCGGTCGGGCGATGGGTTGCTCAGCACTTATGATCGGCGTCATCGATATCGGGAGCAACTCCACAAACTTGCTCATTTCGCACAATGGCAACACACTTGTGCGCGAACAGAAAATCACTCGTCTTGGCGCTGGAGTACTGCACACTAAAACGCTTTCTGCGGAGTCGATGGAAAACACTCTGCAGCAATTGCGTTACTACTCTTCTGTGCTCACTGAGCATGGCATAACAAATATCCATGTGGTAGCAACCGCAGCCGTCCGTCATGCCGGCAACGGAACAGAGTTCCTTGCAGAGGTGGAATCAATAGTTGGAGTCACTCCTCGCCTTATTTCAGGTGAAGAAGAAGGCCGCTTATCTTTTATTGGGGCCCAACAAGGGCTTCCCTTGCCCAATAACCCCCAATTGATTGCTGTTTTCGACGTCGGTGGAGGATCCACAGAAATAGCCGTTGGGAACCCGAATAGCACTCCCCGCGTTATCAGCATTCCCTACGGAGCACGAAGCCTCACGGAGAAAGAAATTCACTCCGATCCGCCGCGGCCCGAAGAACTCACTAACGCCATCGGCGTCATTGTTGATGAAATTGACGATGTCCTCAGGGAGATTCCCGAACTTGCTGACTGTGATGAAATCATCGGCGTTGCCGGCACCATTGTCACTATTGCCATGGTTGAACTTGGGCTCACACAATTTGATGTGCAGAAACTTCACGGCTTTGTACTCACCCGTGATGCTGTGGAAGATGTCTTTCGCACGCTTGCTACAGAGGCTCTGCGCGATCGACTCTTTAACCCTGGCCTCAACGCTGATCGTGCCGATGTCATTGTCGGAGGCTGCTGCGCACTCGTTGCAATCATGCGCAAACTTCAACGGTCGCATATCATCATTTCAACGGCATCTCTTCTCGATGGAGTGGTTGCTACCGAAACATCATGAACCAGCATCCTGCAAGATCCAACTCAGGCTCACTCGCAAACTCTGGTTTGCGTCTTTACGGGTCGCGCGTAGTTCTTCGGCCATTAGTAGCTGAAGATTTCGCGGCGTGGAGTGAAGTGCGTCGGCGTAATGGCGATTGGCTCACCCGCTGGGAACCCGCTCGCCCCATTAATCAGCCCGACCCAGCACTTGACCGCGATATTTTTTCTGCGCGCTGCAATATTCGCGAACGCGAACGCCAATCGGGAAACTCATATGCTTTTGGGCTCTTCGTCGACAATGTTTTTGCTGGAGAAGTAAACATCAACAATGTCATGCGTGGAGCCATGCAATGCGGAACAATTGGCTACTGGATAGATCAGGCACGAGCAGGGCAAAGTTACGTTGCAGAGTCTGTTGTTGTACTCTTGAATTTTGCATTCGACGAACTGCATCTACATCGCATTGAAATTTGTATCATTCCGCACAACACAAATAGTTTGCGTGTCGCTGAAAAACTAGAACTGCGTAACGAAGGAACTGCAGAACGCTATTTAGAGATCAACGGGTTATGGGAAGACCATCATCGGTTTGCACTCACCCTGGAAGAATGGGACCAGCGTCGCGAGGCGCTTAGTCAGCAATGGCTCGCAGCGCAATAGCGCGCTGTTTACGAACTACCGAACGCCTTTTCCAGTCTTTTGTTTTCCAATGCTTCAAAGGACCACTGGGCTTGCGAATAGCACGTTCCTTATCGTGGTGGGCTTCCACACGCCACGACTTGCCAGGTTCATGAATGTCTTCTGCAGGAATTCCTTGGCTCACCAGTTCTGCTACTGCGTCTAGAGCCGCATGTATTCGATGCCGCTCATTGTGAGCGTGAGCACGCAACTCAACGCGTGGGGGTGGCACAGTTTCTTGACTGTGATGACGCTTACTCATCGGGTCTCCTCTCGGGTATTCCAATTGCAAAGCTTCCCTTGAGGACCACCATACGCTCGTTGCTGGAATATGTGAAGGACCGTTTATTGATTTAACGAACAATGACAAAGGTTTTCACTGACTGGCCCCAACGCACAACCCAGCGCAGGTCTTCGGTTGGTATGTAAATACTAATTGCTTGCATTTGGCTTGTGCCATAGGTATCGGGGCCGTATGCAGCGACACACACCCCAGAGGCGTCGCACTGCATAGGAATACTTAAAACTGAGGTGGCAACCTTGCCGGTTTTACTTTGAGCTTCTAACAAAAGTCCGTTGTTCAGAATTGCCAGAGAAAAACTTCCGGGTGTGGGGGCCACCTCGGGTGCCACTACAGCCATGCTGCGTTTCACATTATTGCTCGCTTCAATTGCAAATAACCGGCGCGAACTACGCGAATACACAATGCGCATACCGCGTCCGCTATTTGCAGGAGCAGTAGTTTCCCCAACCGAGAAGGTACGCGCAAAGGGAACATTGGTGTATTGAGGCTGCACCGCCACGCCACAACTCCCCTTGCGCATGAAATACATGCGTGCCGCGTTAGCAGTGACACGACACACCCCACTGGACTCCGCAGAGACCTGCCATT
>CAMBPP010000011.1 GCA_945869715.1 Bifidobacterium breve | reverse complement strand
CCGGCCCACAATATGCACCCGATGAGAGACACCAAGACGTGCGACCAATGCGAGAAGTTCCTCGTGCGCCCGCCCTGCCGAGCCAATGAACACCACGTGCTCATTACGATTTTTCCACGGACCAGCAAGAAGGTTCACCAAAAACGAATGGTTCTTATGTGGGTGTGTCATTGCGGGGTAAATGTAATAATCCACATTCTCTAAGCCATATTTGCTCCGCACGCGAGCAATATTTTCTTCGCTGCGCACAAGTGCCTCTACTCCGTGTCGCACTACATGAATTTTTTCACCTGGCAACGAGAACTGCTCCATCAGCACACCACGCACATAGGCAGAGGGAACAGCAATTGTTCGCGCCCGTTTGACAGATCGCGGCATCATTGCTTTCAAGTAACGCAAACGCACGGCAGAGAAATATTCGGGGTAGGTGAGGTACTGCACGTCGTGAACAGTGAGCAACGTATTGCTGTTGCCGCGCATTGGCAGCGTTCCGCCCCCATGATGCACGAGTTGAGCATTTTTTGTACGAGAGTTGAGCCACGTGCTTTCATACAAAATGCGTGCACCTCGGTTATGCGCCGTTAATGGCATTTCATGCATACGAACAACGTCGGCTAGTTCGCTATGCGCTGCAGCAAAACCTTGCGGAACATATGCATGCAGATTGAACTCACCGTGCCCACTTAAGCCCGCAAGTTGACGTGTGAGGTACTGCTCACTGCCCCCCACTTTTCCTGGCACGCACCACGATAAGTTGATAGCGATTTCAGTTGCTTTTGCTGCATCAGTCACGAGATGGGCCTTTAGTTTCTTCCATCACTTCGCGGTACACCTCAACGGTGAGTGCCGCTGTTCGTTCCCAAGTGACCGAGCGTGACCGAGCGAGCCCACTTTGCGACAGCGCTTCACGATCTTCCAACGCACGCAAGATACCGTCGGCAATGCTTGCAGCGCTATTGGGGTTTACCAACACCGCAGCACCACCCGAGACTTCTTCTGTTGAGCTGCCCAAGCTTGTTACCACCGGCACGCCATGTGACATGGCTTCTAAAATGGGCAAACCAAACCCTTCGCGTAGCGAGGGGTAACAAAATGCTGCGGCCCCTGCGTACAGCGCTGCTAGGTCGGCACTCGGCACAAAGCCCAGCATTTTCACTCGCGACTGCGCAACAATTTCGCTTCCCCAACCGCTCGCCCCCGCAACTACCAACGGCGGTGCATCGGGGCCAAGCATTGCCACTGCATCTATGAGGCGCTGCAGGTTTTTACGGGGTTCTAAAGTGCCAACGAAAAGTAAATACTGATGTGGCAGTTCGTATTTCTTTCGAACTTCATTAATTTGTTCATTGCCAACATCAATGTGATGTACCCCGTTTGGAACGTACCGAAGCTGCTCTGCGCTGAATTCGTTTTCCAGGCAATCGTCGAGTGTGGCCTGTGAAACACAAATGATGCGTGTTGCTCGCTTGCGCAGCACTGCAAGACTGCGTTGGAAAACGCCCACACCTCTCTTGGTGAAATGTTCTGGCTCATGCAAAAAAGCAAGGTCGTGAATGGTGGCGACAAGTGGTGCGCTACTTGCTGCAGGAATGATGCTCGTTGCATGCACGAGGTCAATTGCCCCCGTTGCGCCTTCTACTTTTGGCCAGTTGAAGCGCAGCCACGATTCGTACAGGTATGGCCCCGCCAAAGGCAACGAGTGAATGGCAATGGGGGGACGATACGGATCAAGTGGTGCTGCCTTGTGGCGCCCAGCGACCCCCAGCAGCTGCACCTCGTGATGACCCGAAGTGTCGCGGTTGTTCAATTCGCCAATGGCTTTTGCCAACTCGATGCCGTACACAGCGGTGCCCCCGGGGACCCGGTGCCAACATTGTTCCAAGCTATAAGCCACACGCACCCCCCTATTGTGCCTGCCGTGCGCCTACCATGAGTGTGCATGAGCGACTTCTGGCAAAATCGTCCCGTTTTGGTCACCGGAGGCAATGGCTTTCTTGGAAGCGTTGTGGTGCAACAGTTCCGCGCTGCCGGGGCCACGGTCAGTGCTCCACACAAGGCTGAATTCGACCTCACCATGCCTGGCGAAGCCGCCCGAATGCTTGCTTCGTACCAACCCAGCCACGTCGTGCACCTCGCTGCACGCGTTGGGGGCATTGGCTACAACCAAGTGGCTCCTGCACCCCTGTATCTCGACAACCTGCTCATGGGCACCCACGTCATTGAGGCGTGTCGCCATGCTCAGGTGGAAAAAACTGTCGTGCTTGGCACCGTGTGTTCTTACCCGAAGTTCACCCCCGTTCCTTTTCATGAACGTTCGCTATGGGACGGCTACCCCGAAGAGACCAATGCTCCCTACGGCATTGCCAAAAAAGCTTTACTTGTGCACGCGCAAGTGAATGCAGCGCAATACGGACAAAAATTTGCTTATCTCATCCCCACAAATCTTTTCGGGCCTGGCGACAAATTTCACCCCGATGTTTCACACGTCATTCCTGCACTCATTAAAAAATGTGTTGAAGCAAAAGAACGTGGCGATAGCAACATTCAGGTGTGGGGCACCGGAAGTGCAAGTCGCGAATATTTGTACGTGGAAGATGCAGCTGCAGCAATTGTGCGTGCGGCAGAAGTTCGCGATTCTGCTGAACCGTTGAACCTTGGCAACAACCATGAAATCACTATTCGCGAAACAGTAGAAACCATTGCTGAAGTAGTGGGTTTCACCGGCAAGTTGGTGTGGGATCCTTCCAAGCCCGATGGCCAGCCCCGCCGCCGTGTCGATGCAAGTGAAGCCGAGCACGCGCTGCAATGGAAAGCTCAAGTGACATTCCGTGCTGGTCTCGAGAAAACGGTGGAGTGGTATTTGACCCATCGCGAAGAAGCAGAGCGCGCCTCGTGAATTTGCCACCCCCAGTACTTCCGAGATGCACACGACATCCAGAGCGCCCAACTGGGCGTAGCTGTACGCGTTGCGGGCGCCCCGCATGCTCCGATTGTCTTGTTCAGGTAGCAGTGGGCTCACACTGCGTGGACTGCATTCGACGTGACCGCCCCGATGTACGCACACGTGCGCGCTATTGGAATGCTGCCCAGCCCATACTGGCAACAAAAATTCTCATTGCTATTAATCTTTTAGTTTTCATTTACACCAACACCGGATCTTCATTTTTTGATTCGGGCGGAATGAATAAAAACCTCGTCGACCTCGGACTCGCAAAGGTATTTCTATACAACGGCGAGTGGTACCGACTCATCACGTGTGGGTTCAGTCACTTCGGGTTTTTCCATGTGGGCATGAACATGTTTCTCTTGTACCAACTCGGCTCCATGATGGAAGGCGAGATGGGTCGAACTCGTTTTACTTTGGTCTACTTCGCTGCGCTCCTTGCCGGCAGCACCGGAGCTCTTTTGGCAAACCCCGATGCACTCACGGGCGGAGCATCGGGCGCTGTGTTTGGGCTCATGGGCGCTGCGTTTGTTGGCATGCGACTGCGTGGCATTAACCCCATGCAAACAGGCCTGGGGCTCACTTTGGTACTCAACTTGGTATTAACGGTTTCAGTATCGGGCATCTCTATTGGTGGGCATCTCGGAGGTCTTGCAGGCGGTGCGCTCTGTGGTCTCTTCTTGTTTTCACCTTCACATCGCCGTATGCCTACCTGGGTGGGCTACGCAGCGCCTCTTGCTATTTCCCTTGCCGCATTTCTTGTGGCATATTCCCTCGTATAGCACCCCACCTCTACGTTCAAGAGGTGAACATAACTACCCAGCACACCTCGGTGCATAGCCTCGTCGACGTTCCGCGTCCTTATATCGACACCATTACCCACACAGCACAAGCGCTCAGCGTTTTTAGCATGTGTGTTTCACGTCCGTTTCGCGAAGAAGCACTCGTTTTGCTCACCGACTCATCGCGGCGAGGTATTGGGCTTTTTACTGCTCCCTTGCACGAACCCATTACACATCCGCTCAGCCCTTCTCACGGCGGCGAAGCACTTGGTCATCTTGTGGTGGGTATTGCATCGGCACACCCAAGCGCCAGTGCCTGCTACGTGCTCACTATTGAGAAAAATACTTTGCCCACCAACGACGACGCCGAGCGTTGGTTTTCTTTCAACGATGTATGCGACCACGCCGGCATTGTCTTACTCAATTGGTGTGTACGTGGTTTTCACTCTTCAGGTCGGGGCTCAACGTGGAGCCCCATGCACGTCGCTGGCTTGGCGTAAAGCGCAGCCCTGCTGCCTTTAAACGTTGCAACAACTCCCTGCTTGGCACTGCAGTAGCACCCATGGCAATTGCACGCGTGCGGTACTCATCGGGAATGTCGTAGTGATCTCCTTGAAACCCTTTGCGCGGCACTCCAAGTTCTTTGGCAAAGAGATGTAACTCGTCAAGGTTCGAGTCGCTCACTAAATGACACCACCGTTTGTCGCGAAACCACCAATGTGATGGGTCAACCAAAATCACAGTTAGTGACAACCACACCCAGAGCCACATCCACCGCCACGAGGTGCAGGGGCGGGGGCTGATGCTGGGGCTCCACTGCCCACCGAGGCAAACACCGACAAGCGCCGTTTAGCTTCTGCCCCACAGGCACATTGTGCAGGGGCCGACGCTTCACTCATGGGGCGGCGCTCTTCAAAAGCGGTGTCACATGCACTACAGCGATACTCGTATAACGGCATGTGTTCAGTCTACGACAGCCCCAAGAGCTCTGTACATCTGATTGACTAGAACCATGCGCGCTACAAATATGGCTCCACTCACGGTCTTGCCAGCCCGTACCGAGCCACTGCTCGACCAAGAACTTGAAACTGCTGAGCCCATTGTGGCCCATATTGTGAAAACCGAACCAGGTGAATCGGCTGCAGCAAAAGTGATGGAAGCCCGTATTTACGGCACTCCCCTCGAGGCGCTGTGCGGCCACGTATGGGTTCCGTCACGCGACCCGAAGCAGGTTCCTATGTGCCAGAACTGCAAAGAGATCTACGACACGTACCGAGCCTTCAACGAAGGCTTAAATGAATCACCGAACGAATAACGTATCAATCAGACACAAAGGAAAACCATGATCATCATTGCCGGAAAAATTTTCATCGAACCATCAAAGCGTGAAGCTCTTGTGAAAGCTTCAGAGCCCCTTCAACAAGCAACTCGCGACAACGAGCCTGGCTGTGAGGCTTACGTCTTCAGTGCCGATCCATGTGAGCCAGGCATCATTTCGGTATACGAATTGTGGACCGATGCACCGTCGCTTGCAGCGCACTTCTTGCACGAGAACTACTTCAATATGCGTACCCTTTTCGGCGAGCATGGCATTAGCGGTGCAGAAACATTCAAATATCGTGTCGACGCCAAAGCAACTGTGTACAACGCAGACCGCATTGCCACCGTCGATTTCTAATTCTCTTTGAATTCGCTAACGCCCGACATCAGTCATCTTCGTATTCGCCAAGCGGTGCGGGGTCTCATTGTTGATGAACTCAACTACGTACTGCTGGCGTTACTGCAATTTCCTGCGCGCTCGGTATGGGTGCTCCCCGGCGGCGGTATTGAAGCCGACGAGGAGCACCACGAAGCGCTCCACCGAGAACTGCGCGAAGAGGTGGGGCTCTATGCTCCACCCATTGGCGAACTCTTATGGACCCGCACGCATGTGATTCCCTTTATTAATGGCAAGTGGGATGGGCAACGCGACCACGCGTACTTAGTTCGCACAGCACATTTTGAACCACGGCCCGAATTATCTATTGAACAACTGCGTAGTGAATACCTAGTGGAATTGCGCTGGTGGAGCGTTGAAGAACTCTCGTCAGCTGTTGATGATGTTTTTTTTGCACCTTTACATCTGCCTCAGCTTGTTGCAGACGTGGTGCACAATGGGCCGCCTGCGGAACCCATCCATATTTTTCAAGAGACCAAATAGGCCTAGCGAAAATCTCGACTTGTTGCACCTGCTGCCACACGCAACGCCGAAAGGTGTTCGGCAATAATGTTGACAACACCTTCCGAAGACTCCACGCGCCCGCGCACTAACAGTGCAGCAGCATTGCGAGCATCGGTGCGAAAACGTGTCCAGCACCCCGGTGAACACACTACGTTAATGAGCCCCGTTTCATCTTCTAAGTTCATGAACGTGACTCCACTTGCGGTGCGCGGACGTTGCCGATGCGTTACCACTCCGGCCACATAAATACGAGTGCCCGACTCTGCTGCTGCCAACTCACTTGCGGTGAGCACGCCCATTGCATGCAACTTTTCGCGTAAGAAAATAGTGGGGTGCCCATCGGGGGAAATTCCTGTAGCCCAGAGGTCGGCCACCGCTTCTTCAATAGGTTCCATTCCGGGAAGCGCTGGCGCCGTATTGCCCACCGTGATTCCTTCTAAACGCGTTGGTCGCGATTGTGCTACAGCACCTGCTGCCCACAATGCATTGCGTCGCTGCGTACCAAACACGTTGAAAGCATCAGCCGTTGCAAAAGCTTCCAGATGAGCCGTTGAGAGTTCCGGCACAGCACGCACAACGTGTTCCATACTTTCAAAGGGCTGCGCATCTTGCATTTTCTGCGCCAATGAACTACTCACACCACGAACCGCCGATAAGCCCATGCGTACTGCAAGACCACTAGTAGAAGTGGCGCTTTCCACCAAAGATGCTGATGCTTGCGAGGCATTAATACATGGGGTGAGAACTTCTACCCCATGGCGACGCGCATCGCGAGCCAATGAATGCGGCGACCAAAAACCCATGGGCTGAGCATTGAGCAACGCCGCACAGAAAATAGCGGGCTCGTGATATTTGATGTAGGCCGATGCATAAACAAGATACGCAAAACTCACCGAGTGGCTCTCAGGGAATCCGTAACTAGCAAACGCTTCCATCTTGCGGAAAATAGTGTCGGCAATTTCCCCGACAATGCCATTTTCTTTCATGCCATGGAAAAGACGCAATCGCAGTTTTTCCATTTTTGCGTGAGATCTTTTTGAGCCCATGGCCTGGCGTAATTGGTCGGCTTCACTTGGTGTAAAGCCTGCAACATCAATAGCCATTTGCATGAGTTGCTCTTGAAACAACGGCACGCCCAGTGTTTTACCCAAACTCTTTTCAAGAAGTGGATGCAAATAGGTAATAGGTTCTTGCCCATTGCGCCGCCGAATGTACGGATGCACTGAACCACCCTGAATGGGCCCAGGGCGAATGAGTGCGACCTCAACCACAAGGTCATAAAAGCGTCGCGGTTTTAAGCGCGGCAGTGTTGCCATTTGAGCTCGTGATTCAATTTGGAAAACGCCCACCGTGTCGGCACGACACAACATGGCATAGACCTCGTCTTCTTGTGGCAAACCTGCAAGATCGAGTGGCGCACCACGATGTAACTCAATGAGATCTATTGCGTTATGCAAAGCCGAGAGCATGCCCAGACCCAAGAGGTCGAACTTCACTAAGCCCGCCGCCGCACAGTCGTCTTTGTCCCATTGCAACACGCTGCGTTGGTGCATGGTTGCCCACTCAACTGGGCACACCTCACTGACCGGGCGGTCGCATATGACCATGCCGCCAGAGTGCACACCAAGGTGGCGGGGGTGATGAAGTAATTGTGCCGCTAGAGACTGAACATTGTCGGGAAGATCTTCTGGGTCGACCTTCTCGCCTTGTGCAATGTGATGCCCCAATGCTTTTGCGGCATCGCGCAACGCAGAACGCGACCGGTACGTGATGACATTGGCAACCTGTGCTGCATGCAAGCGGTCGTAGCGCTGAAAAACATATTGAATGACCTCTTCGCGCCTACCGCTTTCAATATCGATATCAATATCGGGCGGCCCGTCGCGCTCTGGTGACAAAAAGCGCTCGAAGAGTAAGCCGAGCGACACAGCATCGGCGCGCGTAATACCGAGAGAAAAACACACCGCACTATTTGCTGCGCTACCGCGGCCTTGACAAAAAATATCGTTGTCGCTGCAAAATTGAACGATGTCCCATACCACTAAGAAATAACCAGCAAAACCTAGGGTTTCAATGACATCGAGTTCATGATGAATGACTGCCCACGCTCGTGCCCGCAACGACAAGGTGTCGTCGGCATGAGTGGGAGGCGGCCCGTACCGCCGTTGTGCACCTTCGGCAACCAAATGACGCAGGTACTCCATTTCGTTCATGCCAGAAGGGCACGGGTACGGAGGGAGGCGTGGCGCAATGAGCGAAAGATCGAATGCACACTGCTCTGCAATATCGGCCGCAAGTTCTACCACTCCGGGGTAACGCGCAAAATATTTCTCTTGCTCGGCGCCCGAACGCAACATTGCCGTTGCTGCGAATGGCAACAAATGGTCGATGTCATTGAGCGAACTACGTTGACGAATAGCAGCCATTGCTGTGGCCAGCGAAAACTCTGTAGTTGTTGCATACTGCACATTGTTGGTTGCTACACATTGCACATTGCACCGCGCAGCAATACGTACCAACTCGTCGTTACGCGCTGCATCGAGCGGGCCACCGTGATGCACAAGTTCTACGTATACGTTGTTGGCGCCAAAGGCATCGATGAGTTGGTACAACTTGCGTTCACCTGCCTGTGGCCCGTGCTCAATAAGAGCTTGACTGACCACTCCCTCTACGCCGCCCGTGAGCACCTTCCATGAGCCACGAGCAAAACCAGAAAGATCGGCCAGGTGAAACTGCGGCTCATTTTTCACGCCGGCTAGTTGCCCATGTGTAATGGCTTGCGACAAGTGCGCGTACCCTTGGGGCTCCTGTGCAAGAAGCACCACATGCCCGCTGTTGTGCTCACCAGCAAAGCGCGGAGTGATTTCTGCACCAAATACGGTAGGCAGTTGTAACTGCCGTGCCGCTTCAGCAAAACGCACCACCCCATACAGGCCATTGCGATCGGTCAAGGCAAGTGCTTGCAGGCCGAGTGCACTTGCATGTTGAGCGAGTTGCTCAGGAGACGAGGCGCCTGTCAGAAAAGAAAAATGCGATTGGCAGTGCAATTCGCTATAACGCTGCTCACGATGAAAACCCACTCATCGGAGTTTAGCGAACATATGTTCGTATGAGTTCCTGAGCCCGCACGAGCGCCCCGACAAGCCCCATATCGGCAATTTTTGTGGCCTCTTCCCAAGAAAACCAGCGTACTTGTTGGCTTTCCTCTGCCCCAGGGGCTGGCACCTCGAGGTAGCTAGCAAGCAAGAGGTACCGCAAGTCGAGATGCGTATGGCCCCGCGGCCCGGGGTGTACGTCGAGGTGAAAGAACACGGCGCCACTCTCGGGGTGGCGCACGTGCAAGCCCGTTTCTTCTTGTGCTTCGCGCAATGCACCCTCGCTCGGGTGCTCATCTTTTTCAATATGTCCACCAGGCTGCAGCCACAAATTGAGTCGCTTGTGCAAGTGCAACACCGTTGCTTCGCTGCTCACCACTACGCCAGATGCGGTGACGTGAGTGGTGTGTGCATGTTCGTTACACGGATCGGCGAGCTGAACTACCTCATGGCGAAAAGTGATGAGCGACTCGGCTTCTCGGGCATCGACGGGTTGATGATCCGTAACTAATGCCAAGAGTTCATCTACTGCAAGCGACGTCATTGAGACAGTCTCTCAGGAATACACCGCAACGAGCCACCATGTACGGTGCTCGAGCAACACCAGCCACCCATGTTCTTCTTTTCCATCGTGAACAAGGCATTGCATGCGCACCACACGACGTTGACGCAGTGGGTCCCACCAGCGCTCTTCAACGGGCCACGGACCATGCCACGCGCGCACAGGGAAAAGATGTTCGTTGCGTCGTATGTACTGTGGCTCTGAACGCACAGCATGGCGGCCGGTGACCTCGACTGGCACATACTGGCTGTTGAGCACCTCAACTTTTTCTGGTGGAACAATATTTTGCATTGGTACGTGTTGGCCCATGTCGCCGCTCCATGCTGCGGGCCGCAATACGCCAGGAGTAACCCGGTGAATAGTGGCTTCATTGTGGGCAAGGTCGACACGATGCGCAGGTACCAGTTCATACTCACGCGTAATGTCGCGGCCGCCTTGCCACTCGGGAACGCACACCTGATCTTGACCCACCACACCAGCCACACGAGCAATAGCTGCGCGTGCTGCAGCATCACTTTCACTACGACCACCCCACAAGCGTGGCTGCTCGTGGCCAATAGGCACCGTGTTTTGCACATTGACCACAATGTTGTGCACCCCAGCAGTGAGCCCCAATGATTCTTCTAGCCATGTTGTTACTTGCCATCGCACACGCTCGAGAAGACCTTGTTCGTGAAAACCTGCTGCGCTGTACCACACACGTTCAGATGTGTCGTCGTGCTCAGTGGTGAGAGTAACGACCACACGGCACATTGCAAGATGTTGCTCTTGCAACTTTGCCATGAGCGGTGCGATGAGCTCTTGAGTAGCTACAAAAACAGCATCTACCTGCACAAGTGGATCTTCATAATGGCCCTCGGCGTAATAGAGAGTAGGAATTTTTTCAGTGAGTGCAGGGTGCAGGTCGGCACCGCTACACAGTGTGTGCAACGTATTGCCGTCGGGACCAAAGCGATCGGCAAGGAGTTGCTTACTTGTAGCAGCAATTTTGCCACAGGTAGACAAACCCAATCGTGAAAGAAGCGACAAAGTATGTGCAGACATATTGGCGAACTGTTCAAGGTGTCGCACATTGATACCTGCCAAAAACTCTGCTGTTTCACCAGCAGGAACAATGAATAATGGCTGCGCCATACGGGCCGCAATGAGCCCCGCAAGGCGACCATCGGCAATTCCTATGGTGAGTGCCATATGCTGAGGTGCGCAAGAAAAAAGCTTTTCTGCTACTGCTTTTTCGCCACCGAAATATCGAGTTGGGCCTCGCATAGGAACAAGTACATGTTCATCGTCGACAATTTCAATGAGGGGCGCAATAGCAGTAATGCCTTGGGCTAACGCATTGAGTTGCCGGGCATCGCTACCCACTGCGCGCACAATGGCAACGCGATATGAATGATGATTCATCATTTCACTACCCCACCAACAGCGAGAAAAATTGCTCGCTTGGTACTCGGCGTCCGCCAACATGAACAGATAATTCTTGCGCTGCAAACGCCACTTGCTCTTGTGCCTCTTTTTCCTTTAGCCATGTGCGCCCTGTTGCAGTAAGAACAACATCGGCGCTGACGGCATGCATTGGGCCAAGAACAATTACTGCACACTGCTGCACTGCTGCCGACAACAAAGTTCGCCGCACAGAACTTGGCGATACATGCGATGGGATATTTACAACAAGAACTTCAACACCACTTGCGAGTGCCGCTACCGCCTCGCACCAATGTTCCGCACATGACACCTGCACCACACGCTCTAAACACCACCCAGCGTTACGAGCTGCGCTCCAATTGAGATGCTCGCTTGCGCACCAACCCACCCATGAGCCCTCTGCAGTTGCTTTTTGTACAAGGGCAACCGCAAGCGACACAGGCGCAATGCCTGTGCACTGGTACACGCGACCACGTACCAAGCCCAGAGGAAGTTGCGCGCGTTGCAGGACTTCTGCAAACTGATTGCTCACAGCAATGGTGCGATGTGCATGCAAAGATGCTTTGCCAAGTGACACCACATGGTGCCCATATTTATGATGAGAAATTTGTTGGGCTAGTTGCTCACGAGCCAGTTCCACAGATGACACGCCATCACTGTAGCGAACGTGTGTTCGTCTTTAACCCTGCCCGAGCAGCCCCGCCAGAACATTGACATCGCTCGCCCATCCGTGGGCCCCTAATTCCTCTGCATCTGCCGCCGAGAGCACCGCAGCTCCGCCGATATAAATAGGCACGGCATTGTCAGCAGCCTCACGCAAAGAAAAAATAAGCTCACGCGCTGCATCGCGAGCGGTTGGCGAAGTGATGCTCACACACGCAGCAACCACATTTGGGGTGTTACTCACCGCAGCAATAAATGAATGCGCTGGGAGATTTGCTCCCAAGTCGAACACTTCCCAGCCACGTTGGCGCACAAGATCGGCCACCATCGACACCACAAGGTGATGGTGCTCGCCCTGCGGAGCACCCAAAACAATGGAACCCTTTGGACGCCCACGGCCCACAAAGCGTGGCCCCAGGCGACCCATAATGCGCCCCACAATTGCCGATGCCTGATGCTCGTGATAGATCTCCAAATTGCCTCGTGCCCACTGATCGCCAATGCTCACCATTGCTGGGCTGAGAACTTTCGTATAAATCTCTTCCACGCTGACCCCAGCAACGAGTGCAGCCTCAACCACGGCCCATGCCCCGGCGCCATCACCGGCAAGCAGACGTGCTTCTAGTCGTTCCCACCACACCACATTTTTCTTGAGTGACAATTCAGCATCGATGGGTTGTGGGCTCTGACCTTGGAACTCACGCAGATCGTGCAGCAGAACACGCCATGTTCCTGCTGCCTTATTTGCGGGCAAAAGACCCAAGCGCACATAGCGGTATGCGGTCATGTAGTGCACGTCGAGCATCGCTGCTGCTTCATGCAGCGAAACCTCATGTGGAGGCACATTTTCAACAATGACTTTTTGAGCGACCACACCTTGACTTTAGAAGAGTTCTGCGTTGTGTGCTTTACCTAACGGATAAACATTAGGAAAAATGTTAGGCACCCAAACGGGCACGCGCAGTAGCACTGCGCTCAAACAAATGTGCTGGCACACGTTGTGCCGCGGCACTGAGGGCTGGGCCACCATCGCTTGTTGCAGCACCGCTTGGCGTATCTTCTTCTGGGGCAACAAGATCTTCAAATGCAGGAGGCACCATTCCTGGCTTCCAATACTGGTACAGGTCGCGCACCACTTCGTTCAAGCCCTGAGCACCTGCCCCTTTGGCCAACTCAACAGTGATGATGTTGCCATAAACATGCACGCCAGCAACTTGCCCGGTAGCAAAAAGTCGACTTGCCACCACTGCTGCAGGTTTGGTGCCAAATGCTTGGTCGGCACTGGAAAAGCGCTCGTGGCCCATTCCGGTGAAACTACGGTTTGCCTCGAAACGCACAATGCCCAACTTGCCGGCGGGACCTTCAAGAACTGATACTGGCTGACCCATGCCAAAACAATAGTCTGCCGTGGTGCATCGCTGGCATTTCTCCACCATAATTTGAGGAGCCAATAGGGGGAAAAGATGTCCAACGGTCTGTCAGCCAATATGTCACTTGATGAGTTCACCACAGCAGCACGAGCATTTCTCGATGCCAATGCAGAACAACGTGAAGCTGAAAAAACTTTTGTATGGGGCGAAGGCTCCGACAAAGTCAACGTGTTTGAAGAGCGCACGCGCGAGCAAGAGTTAGTGCTGCTTGAGGAAGCAAAAGAATGGCGTCGCAAAAAATTTGATGCGGGCTTTGGCTGGGTAGGTGGACCGGTGGAATATGGCGGCAGTGCGCTTCCTGCAGCATTCGATCGCGCCTTTGCGCGCCTCGAGGGTGACTACAAAATTCCCAATCAAAGTTTTTTCTCTATTGGTCTTGGCATGGTTGCTCCCACCATTTTGGCGCATGCAAGCACGCTTGCAAAAGATGCATACCTCACCAAAATGTGGCGTGCCGACATTATTAGTTGCCAACTCTTTTCCGAGCCAGGTGCAGGCAGCGACCTTGCGTCGTTGCAAACCAAAGCAGAACGCGATGGCGATGAGTGGATTATTACTGGGCAAAAAGTGTGGACCTCTGGTGCCCATTACAGCGACATCGGCGAAATTATTTGCCGCACCGACCCCGACTTGCCAAAGCACAAAGGACTCACCGGTTTCATCGTCGACATGAAAGCACCAGGTGTAGAAATTCGCCCGCTGCGCCAAATGACAGGCGGCGCAAGTTTCAATGAAGTGTTCTTCACCGAAGTACGCGTGCGCGACGATCACCGTCTCGGCGATGTGAACAACGGATGGAATGTTGCACTCACCACGCTCATGAACGAGCGCGCCGCAATTGGTGGCGGCAGTGGAGGCGACAGCGTTCTCACACGAGTCTTTGGCATGGTACGCCACTATGGTCTTGACAAAGACCTCATTGTGCGCAACAAACTTGCTGACCTCGTTATTCGCTATCGTGTTGCTTCGTACAACAACCAGCGCGCACTCGACAAAATTCGTTCTGGCCAAACACCTGGCCCTGAAATGTCTATTGCCAAAATGGCTCTCACCGACAACCAACTACGGCTCGGTGCTTTTCTGTCAGAGGTTTTGGGGCCACGCCTACAAGCCGACACCGGCGAGTGGGGCACCTACGCATGGAACCAGCTAGTGCTTGGCACCCCCGGGTTACGCATTGCAGGCGGATCCGACGAAGTGATGCGCAACATTGTGGGTGAACGTGTACTTGGCTTGCCCAAAGACACCGGAATTGACTCGAAGTCATCATTCCGCGATTTGCAGAAATAATTTCTTGCTACTTCGTTAAGCCTAAATTTTCCATAAACGCCCAAGACACGCGATGCAGTGGAGACACTCCATGATCGCGTAAACCTTCGCGCTGTTTTGGGCAGGGGTAACCCTTGCTTCCTTCAAAGTTCCAATGCTGGTACTGCACTGCATAATTGCGCATCATGCGATCTCGTGAAACTTTTGCCAAAACTGAAGCAGCAGCTACCGATGCCGACACTGCATCGGCTTTCACTTGCATCATGACGCGCGGTACTAGCGGTGAAACAAAATCCCATTTTCCATCGGCAATCACAGCATCTGGTTTTACTGTCAACAGTGCCAGTGCACGCTGTGTTGCTAATCGTTGAGCCGCACTCATGCCCAGCGCGTCGCACTCTGAGGCTTCAACAATGCCGAGTGACCAATCGCGGCACTGCGCAACGACCGTGTCGAAGAGTTCTTCGCGCTTTTTCTCGCTCAATATTTTTGAGTCGCGCGCAACAAGATCTTCCACAGCAAACTTTTCATTGTTCACAATGGCAATGCCCACAACGAGTGGCCCCGCCCATGAACCCTTCCCTACCTCGTCGATACCTGCAACAACGCGCGCACCTTGCTTACGAAGTTCGTCTTCCCACTGCAACGTGGGGGCCAACCGTAGCGTGCGTGGCGCCATGCTTATTCAATAACGATTCCAGGGGCACCGGCTTCTATATAGCCAGTGCACCACCAACCAAGATCGAGCAATTGCTGTTGTCGTTGCGGAGGAACAACAGCAAGTAAGCCGCCTGAAGTTTGTGGGTCAAAACACAAAGCAGCATGTGCATCTGCAGCAGAAATAGTGCAATGCCCTTCCACATACGTGCGGTTGCGAGGGTCGCCGCCTGTACGCATGCCCTCTGTCGCTGCCTTCAGCGCACCGGGGTAGGCAACAATATTTTGTGCGTCAATATGCAAACGCACATTGCCTCGCTCGGCAACTTCCCAACCGTGACCTGCCAACCCATAACCCGTCACGTCGGTTACCGCGTGCACATCGTCGCCGAGTTCACGCAATTGCTCTGCGGCACGGCGATTCAAGGTACGCATGCCGTTAATGGCGGCGCGCTGATCGGTGGCACACCCTCCGGCAAGAGCAAGTGCGGTGCCAATTGGTTTTGACATCATCACAACGTCACCAGGTTGCGAGCCACCTTTACGCCAAATTTTTGAGGGGTGCACTACGCCTTGCACAGCTAGACCAAAAATAGGTTCTGGGTTACGAATGGTGTGCCCACCTGCAATGGTTCCACCTGCCTCGGTGACCACTTTGCTTGCTGCACCAAAAATGGCCGAGATGGCATCGTGAGGAAAGTGCTCGGGGAAAGCAGCCACGTTGATGGCCATCACCACATGTGCACCCATGGCAAAAACATCGCTACACGCATTTGCTGCCGCAATTGCACCAAAGTCTTCGGGGTCATCTACCAGAGGCGGGAAAAAATCAGTGGTGCTTACCAGTGCCACATCGGGGCTCACTTGGTACACCGCTGCATCGTCGAATGGGGCCAAGCCCACCAGCAATGACTTGTCGAGAGAACCTGGCATCTCGGCTACTAGTTCAGAAAGAAGTGACGCGCCCCACTTTGCTGCACAGCCACCACAACTGGTCCATTCCGTGAGTCGAATAGGAGTTCCGCGATAAGCCATAGGCAAAGAGTAGTAGGGCTCTACGAGTTCTGCACTTGCCAGAGCGCTTCGCCCGAGCTCGCTTTCGTTGTAGACCATGTTGTATCTACCCCACTGCGCGCAATAACAGGAACGCCACCGGTGAACTCCCAGAGTGCTGCCACATTTTCACCATGCCAACGCAACGCAAATGATGCACTGACACCACCACCCGCCATGAAGCCAAACGATTCCCAGTTGAACCCTCTCCACAATGCAGGAACACCTTGTGGCAAAAGAATTGTTTCACCACGACCATTCACCGTGCACAACTGCTGTTCAACTGCAGCAACGCGACGACCATGCGACATTCCTACGCTGTGAGATGCATCGTTTATTGCATAGCTTGTCTGACGACTCTCGGCAATGCGTTGCCAGCTTGCTGCCACATCGCGTACTGCTCGCTCTTCTTTACAACGATGCAAAAGTAACTGCACACCAGCAACCATTTGTGCCAATTCGCTGAGGTCGTGTTGGGCATGATTCTGCAAGCATTCTTCAGCAAGTGGAACGAGCTCATCGAGCCACACTTCCGCCTTGTCGCCTAAGCGAACAAGCTCAATACCATCGAGCACGGTGCCAAGCGCATCTTCGAGCGGGTCGCACACTTCGCCGAGCAACAACGCACACCGCGCATCTACAAGTGCCAAAGAAAGGTCGTGCAATGGCCCATCTGCTGCTTGCACTCTGCTTGCTGATTCCAGCGATTGCATCCATCCGCTCACCAACTTGTCTGCACTGGGCAGCGTATTGAGCTGAATATTGCTCGCATCGCCCGTTGCAAGTGCCACACGCACAGATGAGCGATGGCCAATGGGCAACACAATGGAACTTGCTGGCAATTCAATGCCCATAATGGGCTGTTGAGTTGGCACACGAGAAGTGATGATGTCGTTTCTTGTGAAGGCCACGGCAATAGGCGATGGCGAATCGTTTTCAATTTCCACCACAACAATGCCACCATGCGATGCAACTGCATAGACCCGCTGAATAGCGTCGCCACCGCGAACACGCAATCGCGTTTCTACAACAGGCACTCCATCAATGCGCACTTGGCGCACAGAGGCTTCTTTTTCTGGCGAATGCCAACGGTCTTCATCGGCAACATGCCAGGTCAGTACATCTGTGCCATCGTGCGGCGTGATGTCTCCCCATGGCGAAACAGAAGCAGTAAAGGTGCCCCCGCGAATGCCGATGAGTCCGTGTGATGTTGGTGAAAGTGTTGTCATATGTCTCAATCGAGTTCAGAGCGCCCACCTCGACTAAGGAGGTCGCTCAACGCTTGTTCTGCAGAAATACCGCGGTGACATACTGCCACTACTTGCTCAGTAATGGGCATTTCAATGCCAAATTGTGCGGCCAGGTCGAACACTGCTGCCGAACTCTTCACGCCTTCAGCAACCATTTGCATTGATGCCACCACATCGGCAATGTTCTTGCCTCGTCCAAGGGCCATTCCTACCGATGTGTTTCTACTTTGCAGCGACGAGCACGTGGCAATGAGGTCACCCATTCCTGCAAGCCCAGCAAACGTTGCTGGCGTGCCACCCATTGCCGTACCTAAGCGCGTCATTTCTGCAAGGCCTCGCGTGATGAGCGTGGCACGCGTGTTGTTGCCAAACCCCATTCCACCCGCCATGCCCGCCGCAATCGCAATAACATTTTTCACCACCCCACTCACTTCGCAACCCACCACATCGGGGTTGGTGTAAATGAGCAGTCGTGGGTTGCTAAAAATGCGCTGCAATTCACGGGCGATGGTTTCGTCATCAATTGCCACAACGCTCGCCGCAGGTTGCCCGTCCATAATTTCCTGCGCAAGGTTTGGCCCGGTCAGCACTGCAGCAGGGTGCCCCGGCAGTTCACTTGCAATGACTTCACTCATGCGCATGAGAGAACCCTGCTCGAGACCCTTCGCCACACTCACAATGGGCACCGATAGCCGTACGTGCGCTGCTGCTGCATGGAGCACCTCGCGGAATCCTTGCGACGGAACCGCCATCACCACCACGTCGGCATCGCGCACCACCTCTTCAAGGTCATGCGATGCAATAAGTTCGGTAGGCAGTACTCGCTTCCCCAAATACGCAGGATTGCGGTGCTCTGCATTAATGACCTCGGCTGTTAATGCACTGCGTGCCCACAACATGGTGGAGGTATTCAACGCCGCCATCGAGGCAATGGTGGTGCCCCACGACCCTGCCCCTACGACCCCCACGCGAATTGCCACAGGTGAAGCGTAGGGCACCAGCGCCGCCCAGCCCTAGGCTTCACCTGGTGAAGACGCCCATACAGGCCTTGATGGTGATACCAATCAAGCCATTTGCTAGCGCCAAGGGGCGACTATCACAGGTGCTCTCGCCCGCACAACGCGCTCAACTCGCCCGTGAGTGCGCAGAACGCGTGGTGAAGTCTGCGGGAAATCTTTCGGTACTTGTTGTCACCGACACATCAGACAACAACGAAGTTCCTGCCTGGGCTCGTGCGCTCGGCGCAGAGTGCCTCATGCAGGTCTCTGTTGGCCTCAACGGTGCTGTGAACGATGCAATGACCTACGCCCGCAACAACCACTTCACACACGTGCTCATCGCCCATAGTGATGTTCCACTTGCGCACAATATTGCACAATTTTTAGAAGCCGACACTGTGTGCATTGTTCCCGACTCTGCACACGATGGCACCAATGTGCTGGCACTGCCCACCGCACTCCCTTTTTCATTTCATTACGGAGTTGGAAGTTTCTCTGCTCATGTTGCAGAAGCGATGTCGCATGGTCTTGCTCCTCGCATTGCGTTGAGCGATGAGTGGGCACTCGACCTTGACGAACCCGAAGATCTTCACCACCCAAGCATTCACGAGGAGTTCCCATGGCTAACAATGAACTAGGCGCAAACGAACCTGGCCAACCTCCTGTGGTGGGTTCAGTTGCTCCAACAACCGACTGGGGCCACAACCTCACTGTTCCACAGCGCGTGCTTGCCGTTGGTGCTCACCCCGACGATATTGAATTTGGTTGCGGTGGCACGCTTGCCAAATGGGCTGCCGCTGGCTGCGTTGTGCACCATGCAGTACTTACCGATGGATCAAAAGGAACATGGAACCCCGATGCAGACACCGCCGCACTCATCGCAACCCGACAAGTAGAGCAACGTGATGCTGCCTACCGTCTCGGCGCCACTGGTTCAGTTACATTCCTTGGCGCGATTGACGGCGAACTCGAAAATACTGTGGAAATGCGCGATGCCTTGGTGCGGCTCATTCGCATTGTGCAACCCGATGTGGTTCTTGGCCACGACCCGTGGAAGCGCTACCGACTTCACCCCGATCACCGAGCCGCCGGATTCCTTCTCACCGACTCCATTGTTGCAGCGCGTGACCCACATTTCTTCAGGCATCATTTCACCATCACCGACCTCAACACCGGTGTAGCTCTCAAGCACCACAGGCCGTCATCACTGCTTTTGTGGGAAGCCGACGTGCCCAATCATGTGGAAGATATTTCTGCGAATGCCGATACGAAGTTGCATGCACTACTTGCCCATGCCAGCCAATTTGAATCGACCATGAAAGCCACCACGAGTGAAGCACTTGATGTTTTTCAATCTCGCATGCGCTCACGCTTCAACACACTTGGCCAACCACACGGTTATGCAGCAGCTGAAGTGTTTCACCACATGAAAGATCTGTAGCCCAGGCTTGTTAAGACAAAGGTTGTCGACCAGCACCTGCGGGGCCGGCAAAGGCTTGAGCAATACCCAGCCACTCGGTGGCAAGCGTTCCCTGTGCAACAAGTTGCGTATCTTGCACATGGCGACGCTGTGTAACGAGTAACGAAAAGTCGAGAGCAGACCCACGCACAGACTCGGGAGCATCAGCATTGCCCCACTCCCACACGGAACCGTCGGGTGCCTGCAGGCTCACAAAGATATTTGCGTCTGGCACTTCACGCTGATGGGCCCGATAACTGTTTGCACGAGCTAAAACCCCAATATGCGCAATGTGCTTGAGTCGCATTGAGGTAGTTGGCGGCAAGCAAAGCGCATCTGAAATATCAACGCTATGCGCCCAAGTCTCCATCAACCGCGCCGTCAGAAATGAAGCAACACTCATTGACGGCCCGTACCAGGGCACGCGTTGCGTACGATCTGCGTTGCGCCCTGCGAGCACCAATGCGGCACTGAACTTTTTCCACTCGCTGGCAAGTTCTGCACCACTGACGCTGCGACCAAATGCAACAGAAGGGTCACCGCCAGAGGTAAATGACTTCATCATCTCTCGACCATCTAAGGCAAAGCCAGCCGCGTCGGTCATTGCCAAGGCGGAGCGGATATCGAAGAAATACAGATGCGATACAGAGTCTGCGATGTCCCAGCCATCTGCGAAAGTCTTCAAGCGCCACTGCGGCTCAGAGAGTTCGGCAATGAGAGCGGCAAGTGCGAGGTGTTCATCTGCAAGGTCTCGCAGAACAATGTCGGTGGCGTCCATCTCTCTATCGTGGCGCACTGAGGGAAGAAATAAAGAAGTGGGGGGCTTGCGCC